>NZ_KE384556.1:56875-356875 GCF_000426705.1 Spirochaeta cellobiosiphila DSM 17781 | reverse complement strand
AACAGCACCAGGCATGTTAGCAACACAATAATGAACAACACCATCTATTGTAAAGACAGGATCGTCGTGATTTGTGGCTTTCGTTGTTTCAAAACATCCACCTTGATCTACAGCAACATCGACAATAACAGATCCAGGTTTCATCTCTTTTAAATCGCTTTTCTTAATAAGGTGGGGGGCTTTGGCTCCGGGAATCAGCACTGCACCAACTACAAGATCTGCCTGCCTTATCGATAGGGAGATATTCTCTTCTGTAGAATACAGAGTTGTCACTTGGCCACCAAAAATATCATCAAGATAGGCTAAACGTTCAGGATTGATATCAAGTATAGTAACTTCTGCTCCCATTCCTACAGCCATCTTGGCCGCATTAATGCCAACGACTCCACCTCCTATAACAACAACTTTTCCCCTGTTAACACCAGGGATTCCTCCTAGGAGAACCCCTTTTCCTCCTTGGGGTCTTTCCAGGAAACGAGCTCCTTCTTGTATGGACAATCGTCCAGCTATCTCACTCATAGGATTTAGGCAGGGGAGTTTCCCTTTTTCTTCCATTGTTTCATAAGCAACTGCTTTGACTTTTTTCTTCATCAACGCTTCTGCCTGTGGTTTATCTGCTGCTAAGTGAAGGTAGGTGTATAGTATCTGACCTTCGTGGAATAGATCGTATTCTGATGGTTGTGGTTCTTTAACCTTAATGATCATATCCGCTTTATCGAACATAGCTTTCTTATCCTCATATATCTGAGCACCGGCTTTTTCATAGTCTTCATTAGTATATCCTGAATAGAGACCAGCATCCTTTTCCACTAGAACAATATGTCCTTTCTTTGCGTATACTTTGGCATTGGCAGGTGTTAGTCCTACTCTGTATTCATGTACTTTAATTTCTTTAGCAACAGCTACAATCATGTTTGATACCTCCTCTTTATAAGAGAAGCGTAATTCGTTTTATGTTTTATAATCAAGTATAAATACGTAAAGCGTAAAATAAGTTGAATTTAATACGAATAATGTACATAAATGTAAAAAATGAACCAAAGGCTCATATGATTCATACTTAATTGTAGAGATAAGAATGTGTGGTGATATGTCAGTTGACTATGGTTGCCTCTGAAGGGCTTTCTTCTTTCTTTTTACGCCCCTTACTACTTTCCAGATGTTTAACAAAACCAAAGAGCGTGCCCGATATGCCTCCGGCTATATGTGCTGTCAAACTGACCCCATCATCAGGATTTTGAATAGCAACGGCTATCTCTTTGACAGGGTAGAGAAGGGCAATGACAATGAGCGTTATGGGGATCTCACCTTTTTTAATTCCAGCAAAAGAAACCAGAAGAATCATCATGAAGACTATCCCTGAAGCACCCAGGATATGTGTAGGCTGCATAAGAAGAACATTGAGTATCCCTGTAAATAAAGCGGTAATAAAGATGAAAACAGCTAAGGTTTTTGACCCGTATTTTTCTTCTAGAACAGGCCCCAGGAGCAGAATGTAGAGAAAGTTCTGTAGAAGATGATCCCAGGAATCATGGGCAAAAATATGAAAGACAAGTCCAAAATAATTCCATACACTTTGTGAGTCGAAGTCCTGCCCTGGTGCCAGGAAGTAGTTCATTCCTAACCCAGGAAACACATAGAGATCTAAAGCCATAACCAGGGCACAGAGAATCCCAAAGGTCATAGTCACTGGTGCATTATACTTCAAATTCATCAAACATTACCTCACATATAGTAATTTCGGCCCTTGGCCAGGGGAACTAAAGTCGTAAAGGGTGTCTAAACTACTTGAGTGTTCCTACCAATCGTACTAGACTCGCACTTTATGATTGAGAGACGAATGCAGGTTTGGCCTTTAGCCTGGCCCATATTGATTGAGCAGTTTTTGCGAATCATGTTTATGAATGTGGATGTCATCATGATTGGTTACTACTCCTCTAAGGCTGTAGCCGCGGTAGGGCCTGTAACGACCATGACATTTTTTGTAATGATATTATATGCCATTGTCGGTAATGGGGCTGGTATCGTTATATCACAACATTTAGGAGCGGATAAACCACGGGAAGCTGGTGATACTGCTTTAGCCGCTATGAACATGATGCTTCTCTTAGGTGTCGTTCTATCGGTTATCCTATCCTTGTCTACAGATGTCATCATGAATATGTTCGGCTTTACAGACACTGTCAAAGGCTTTGCCAAGGAGTATTGGGTCATCTTTGCCCTAACATCCTTAACTCAGGCTTCTAATATAGCTTTTTCCGCCATTCTAAGATCCTATGGCTATGCCAAGCTCCCTATGCTTATCAATATGGGGGCCAATGTTTTTAATGTCTTTGGCAATTATGTTTTTATCTTTGGAGCTTTTGGAATGCCCGTACTAGGGGTTACGGGGGTCGCCTTATCCACGTCCATAGCCAGAGGAATAGGGGCTGTTGTCATGATCATCTTCATATTCAATATGAAGGATATCTGGCTTCCCTTTAAGGATATTGCCAGGATTCCTAAGTCCATATACAGCTCTATTCTTAAGATAGGTGGCCCAACAGCTGCAGAAATGCTTAGTTACAATACGGCCCAACTCTTTATGATACGTATTGTTGCATCCTTCGGAACCGCTCCTTTAGCGGCCATGACCTATACTCAGAACATAGGGCGATTCATTTTTGTTTGTTCCCAATCCCTAGGCGCTGCTGGTCAGATTCTGGCAGGGTATTTAGTTGGAGGAGGCCGGTATGACGAGGCTCAACGCAGAGTACGAAGAGTCTTTTATATTGCCTTCATTGTCTCTGTGTCTATTGCTACGGTCGTAGCTATATTCCGGTATCCCCTGATTTCTTTATTAACTAAGGATCCTGAAGTGATCTCCCTCATCGCCCTCTTATTATTAATACAAATCCCCCTTGAAGCAGGTCGTTCTTTTAATCTTGTTTTCATTAATGCTATGAAGGGAGCAGGAGACGTTAAATACCCTGTTGTTATTGGAGTCCTTTCTATGTGGGGTATAGGTGTGTGTTTTGCCTTGATATTCGGCCATGTTCTGGGATGGGGTTTGGCTGGTGTCTGGTGGGGAATCACTTGTGATGAATCCTTCAGAGGTATTTTCTCTGCTGCTAGATGGAATACGGGGCGTTGGTACAAGAAAAAACTTATGAAAGGAGCATTATAATGCTAAATAAATATTATGATAAAATATCCGAACTATTACTTTTCGGTATTAACTTCCGCAAAGAGGACAAGATCAGCATTACTATTGATCATGATCAGCGGGAATTAGCCAAACATCTGGTACGCTTGGTTTATAACAAGGGTGCTTCCTATGTTAAGCTTAATTACATCGATAAATTCCTTGATGCCGCAGCCATTGGGGGGAGTCGGGAGGAGATCTTTTTCCCTAATTACCTTCAGGTTATACAAAAAGAAGTATCCCAACCAGGTTGGAAGAGTATAGGTATTTATTCAGGAATAGAAGATGACGTCTTTGAAGGTTTACCCTCAGATAGATCTTCAGCTTACTTCAAGCAAAAATCTCAAGTCGGTTCCATTATGCGTAAGGCTCAAATGTCTAATCAGCTTCCTTGGTGTTTAACGTTCCTACCTTCTATACCTATGGCAAAAAAGTCTTTTCCTCATCTCAGCGATGAAGAAGCTCTTGAACGGTATGAACAAGCTGTTATCCGAATCATGCATTTGGACGAAGAGGATCCTGTTCAATATTGGAAGGATAAGACTGCTAAAGATGCCCAGCGTATGCAGACCATGGAAAAGATTCAGGCAGAGTATCTTCATTTTGTAGGACCGGGAACAGATCTCAAAGTCTATCCCAATCCTAAAGCTCATTGGATTGGAGGAATGGATAAGACACAGGATGGTCAACTATTTATGGCTAACCTTCCTACTGATGAAATCTTCACAACCCCTCTTTGGAATAAGACAGAAGGTCGAGTGGCCTTAACAAAACCCTTTACAATGCATCAGAACTTAGGCCCTCAAATACTGGAGGCCTGGTTTGAATTCAAGGATGGTAAGGTTGTCGATTATGGTGCCAAACAGGGAAAGGAATCTTTAGATGCCTTCTTTGCTATTGATCCTAGAAGTAAATACATCGGTGAATTGGCCTTAGTTGATCCCCAGTCTCCCTTTGCCAAAGAAGGATTTGTATTCTATAACGGTCTCTATGATGAGAATGCAGCCTGTCATATTGCCTTAGGAAAAGCCTATGATTTTACCATGAAAGAGCCTAAAACCGTCAGTGATGAAGAGTTTATGGAATTGGGATTCAATCCTGCTAGTGTTCATGAAGATATGATGATTGGTGGAGAAGAGGTGGATGTTACCGCCTATTGTAAAGACGGATCGACAGTAGACATTATCAAGAATGGTACTTTCTGCTTATAAAATAAATAAAGGGCTTATCCATTAAGCCCTTTTGTCTATATTGATTATTTTTAATATATATAATAAGTCTTATATATTATGAATATATCAACCATCCTCTTATATGCTTTGGCGTTCATTCTTCTCGTCCTTAGCTTTGTCAAAGATAGAGGTAAAACCTATAAGGGCTTAAAGAAAGGAGGCAAAGCTTTCCTGAAAATCCTTCCTTTAGTGGTTCCCCTCTTTTTAATTGTTGGAGTTCTTCTTACTTATATTACCCCAACCATGATTCAATCTGTCATGGGTAAAGAATCAGGAATTACGGGAATTCTCATCGCTTTAGTGATGGGAAGTGTGGCCTTTATGCCCCCCTTTGTGACCTATCCCTTAGGAGCAGAACTCATAGATCAAGGGGCTGGTTTATCTCAAGTGGCTGCTTTAGTGACAGCGCTAATGGGAGTTGGAGTCGTGTATATGCAGGCAGAAACCAAGTTTTTCGGCCTAGCTTCCACCTTAAGACGTAATGCTTTGGCCTTATTTGCAGCTGTTATCGTCGCAGGAGTTGTTGGAGTGATTCTATGAGATTACGAAAACCTAATAACATGATGATAGCCGCTATCATTTTAATGATAGGAACCTTTCTGTATTCGAGGGAAGATGCTTTTCATGCGGCAGGGCAAGGGGTGTTTCAATTCTGGGAAATGCTGAAAGTTTTACCTCCCATCTTTATTCTCATTGGTTTATTAGATGTTTGGGTTCCCAGGGAAACGATGATCAAAATCATGGGCAAAGAATCGGGTCTACTTGGTATTAGTATAGCTTTTCTTTTTGGTACCTTCTCCGCAGGTCCTTTAGTCGCCGCTTTTCCTGTAGCGGCATTAATGCTCAATAAAGGAGCACGTTACAGCAATGTCATATTCTTTTTGACCATTTGGGCTAGTGCAAAATTACCTATCTTGGTGTTTCAGTCGTCTACTATGGGCTTAGGTTTTACAGTGGTGACTAATATTACACTTATCATTGTGTATCTAATTGGGTCCTACCTATTGGAAAAATCCCTATCTACTAATCAGTTAGAGGATATTTATAATAGAGCCGAACACGATCCTCTTCCCAAAATGTAAAGATATGATTCTTTTTGTATCCTTAATGTAATGACTTTGTTTGTTTAATTAGTATAGGCATGTTGAGAAGGCGGGACCTCAGTGTATCTGTGAACACTAGTCCCGTCCTCTCCTTTCCTTGAACCAAATCAAAAAAATGCTTAGACCCTCTGTAATAGGTATTGTACTTAGTGTTTAATATTTCACTAGGAAAAATTGCATTTCTTAGTTATGATGACGATATTGTGACGTTTATCGTACTAAGAAAAAAACTATTTAATATAATTGAACCTGCAGGTAATAAGTTTGAAACTCCAAGTCTGGTGTTTGATAAAACCGTCATTATTCTGATATCTATTAATATAATATCCATTATATTGGAGTCTTTTCCTCAGGTAAATGAACAGTATGAATCGTTATTTCGACTCATCGAGATCATATCAATAAGCTTTTTTACTATTGAATATTTACTCCGTTTATTGACCTCAGATCTGAAGTATCCAGCCTCATCACGTCTAAGAAGCTTATTGTATTATGTACTGACCCCTATGGCTCTGATAGATTTGTTTGCTATCATTCCTTTTTATATTCCTTTCTTGTTCACTATTGATCTGCGTTTTATTAGGGTGCTCAGATTAACTAGATTACTTAGAATTCTTAAGATTAATCGTTATTCCAATTCACTACAGTTATTGGGTCGTGTTTTAAATAGGGCCAAAGAAAAGCTAATCGTCACCATGTTTGTGACCTTTATTCTGATGCTTTTTGCCTCTACGGCTATGTTCTACCTGGAAACGGACAAACAGCCTGAAGCTTTTCCCAATATCATAGCTTCCTTCTGGTGGGCTATCGCGACTCTGACAACTGTTGGCTATGGAGATGTTTATCCGATTACTTTGTGGGGAAAGATACTGGCCGGTATTGTGGCCCTCCTTGGTGTTGGCCTAGTCGCATTGCCGACTGGTATTATAAGTAGTGGATTTATCGAAGAATATGAATCGACATTACATATCAGTAAATCAATAAAAAAAGCTCGTAACGGGGGTAATTCAAATAAGTCAAAAGTCCAGCGTTTGCTAAGGACGAAAAGGAGAAAATCAAACAGATGAAGTTCTTAATATTATTATTGATTCTAGGTATAGGATTGTATCTAGTTTTTAAGAAAAAAGATAAGTCATCTTTGAAGGCTAGGAAGAAAGATCTTAGTCTGCCCAATGTCGGTGTTGGCGGTGTGGTTAGCTTAATGAATGTCGGTTGGGACAAGGCTTCCTTTGATATGAGTATCGAAGCCAAACATACTTACCAGTCTGGAGGATACTATTGGTATGAACTAGAGGGTAATGATGGGAGAGGCAAGGTTTGGCTTGAATATGAAGAGGATGATGAACTCATAGTGACTCTCACTTTGGATAAATTAAATGCTAATCAAGTACCAGTTACTTGGGACGATGTAAAAGCTATGAAGAAAAAAGGAAAAGGCTCCCTTACCTATGATGGACGCAAGTACTACTTTGAAGAAGCGGGTAAGGCCAATTTCTATCGCAATGGAGATAAAAATCAACCAGAGACCTATCAATATGTTGATTTTGAATCGGAAGATCAAATGTATAATTTTAGCATAGAGAAGTGGGAATCCGGTGGTATTGAGGCTTATGTCAGTCAGTATCTGAATCCATCCCAAATTAATATTTTCAGTAATGAAGGAGACACGGATAATGAATGAGTTATTGTATGAAATAGCCTATGGCGGGTCGCTTGTTATTTTATTTGTTGCCTTATTGGTGATAGCCAAATTCATCAATGATGTATTAACCCCTTATTCCCTTGATGAGGAGCTAACTTCAAAGGATAATCCTGCTGTAGCTGTAAGTGTGGCCGGTTATCTTTTGGGAGTATTGATCATTTATATTGGTGCTCTTATGGGGCCTTCTTTAGGTTTATGGCAGGATGTAAAAGTGGTAGGTGGATACTCTGCTTTTGGTATTATTCTCTTAAACTTGTCCCGTATCATTAATGATAAACTTGTATTGTATAAGTTCTCTAACCGTAAAGAAATCATTGAAGATCGTAATGTGGGGACTGGTGCCGTTCAGTTTGGTTCTTATGTTGCTTCTGCCTTGATAATTGCTGGATCAATACAAGGGGAAGGGGGCGGTCTGTTATCAGTGATTGTGTTCTACCTTCTTGGACAATTCGTATTGATTCTGGCAGGTTTCGTATATAATTTTATTACTTCCTATGATGTTCACGTTGAGATTGAACGGGATAATGTAGCCGCAGGTATGTCCTTCGGTGGCTCTTTAATTGCTATCGGTGTTATTCTTCTTGGGGCTACTTCAGGCAACTTTATATCCTGGGTTATTAACATCAGGGATTTCTTTATTACCAGTGTGTTTATTTTTATTCTTTTGCCATTGATTCGATGGTTCTTTGATAGGGTGATCATTCCTAAAAGTACTTTACATGAAGAGATCCAAAGGGATCAAAACGTTGGTGCCGGTTTTCTTGAAGGGGTAATCACTATTGCCATCGCTGTTGTTATTATGTTGAACTTAAAATAGGAGGTCATGATGAAAAAACAGGAAATATATATTTTAGGTTGTGTTCTTACATCTGTGATCTTTTTTGTTTTGTCCCTTTTTATTAATAATTCCGGTAAGACTATCCAGGATGTGACCCTTTCCAGTGAGGGGGGACTTATTTCTTCCTTTGAGATATCTCGTAAGAATCAAGTTATTAGTGTAAAGGTATCCCAGAATCTGGATCAAGCTGGTGGTCAAAACACAGTGTTAGTGGATCTTCTTGATAAGAATTCCAATGTCCTGTTAAGTGTGTCCAAAGATTTGTATTATGAAACGGGATATGACTCAGAAGGGGCCTGGACTGACTCTGATACTATGTTGAATACAAAGTTTACCATACCAGAACCAGGTCAGTATGGTTTTCGGATTAATACCAATCATAATGATCTAGCCCAACAGGATATCGAGGTTAAGGTTATAGCTTATTGGGCTTCTACCCTTCCCTTTACTTTAGCAGGTTGGTTGTTCGCTATCCTTGCTTTGGGCTCTATTATTTGGGTCAATCGAAGATCAATTAAAGATTCTACAGGAGATAATAATGAATGATAAGCCAGGTTTAACAGTGATCATCGTTGTGGTTGTTATTGTTATTGTATTGTTTTTTATGAGTTTTAGAGGCTGGGGATATGCTGGTTATGGCGGTTATCATCATGGCCCTTCTATATTTTATTCCGGTGGTTCTCGTCACTACTATAATGGTTCTTCCCGTTCTTTTAGATCCGGGAGTGTTGGTGGCTCTAGTAGCTATGGAGGAGGACCCGGTTATGGTAAATAACAGTCTGTATATTATGGATCCCAGGAGTGTTCTTGGGTGAAGGGGAATAAGGATTCTGTTGTTCTTATAAGCTCTGTCTTTTTGGCAGGGCTTTGTTCTATTATATATGAATTGCTAATCAGTACGGCATCCTCTTATTTTCTTGGTGACAGTATACGCCAGTTCTCTATTACAATTGGTTTGTATATGGCCGCTATGGGAGGAGGCTCTTATCTGTCCCGTAAGATAAAAGATAATTTGATGGGACATTTTATTCAGATTGAGATCATTCTGGGGCTTCTTGGGGGATTGAGTATACCTATCCTGTATTTGGCTTATGGATATACACAGAGCTATGAATTGATCATGGCTATTGTCATTATACTCATTGGTGTGCTCATTGGGTTGGAGATTCCCCTTCTGACAAGAATTATGGAGCATTATTACTCCTTGAAAGTGAATATCTCTAATGTTTTATCTGTCGACTATGTGGGGTCCTTGTTAGCCACTTTGTTGTTTCCCTTTGTCCTTCTTCCTCTGCTGGGGACTTTTCGGAGTTCATTGTTCTTTGGCCTTGTGAATATGGCTATTGGTTTTATCAACTTGTGGTGTTTTAAGGATCGTTTATCCAGAGGGCTGCGTTTAAGGCTTATTCTGGCCAATATCGTGGCTACTTTATGTCTCCTCCTTGTGTTTGTGTTCTCCTGGTCCCTGATTACTACCTGGAGCAATTCTTTGTATCGTGATCCTATTGTTCTATCTAAGGAGACAAAATACCAAAGCGTGATTATGACAAGGAAAAAAGATGACTTGAGGATGTTCATTAATGGGAATCTTCAGTTCTCAACTGTCGATGAATACCGTTATCATGAGGCTTTGATTCATATACCCATGGGCCTGTTGGATCATCCCCGTAAAGTTCTAATCTTGGGAGGGGGCGATGGTTTAGCCGTTAGGGAAATCTTGAAATACCCCAGTGTTGATCATATTGATTTGGTAGATATTGATCCAGAAATTGTTAGGTTGGCTCGATCCTATCCTTATCTTAGGGCAGCCAATGAGGATAGCTTATCCAATCCGATTGTTCATGTTCATAATGTGGATGCCTTTATTTTTGCCAAGGATCATGGGGAGCATCAATATGATTTGATCATCTCCGATTTGCCTGATCCGAATAATGTGTCCCTCGGGCGTATGTATAGCCGGGAATTCTATAGAATATTGCATAATAGTCTAGCTATGTATGGGGTTCTTGTGGTTCAGTCTACCAGCCCTTATCATGCGAGGAAAACTTTTTGGACCATTCATAATAGTATACAGGCTGGTGGATTTGCTAATGTAGATTCCTATCATTGTTATGTTCCTTCTTTTGGGGATTGGGGTTTTAACATGGCTTATAATGGTCCTTCACGGATTCATGACATTGAATTGAAGGTTCCTACCAAATATTTGAATGATGGTGTTGTTGCCCAGGTCTTCCAATTTGGCTCGGACAGGAACAATATTTATGATACTATATCGACTCTGGATGATCCTAAGGTTGTTCACAGTTATCATAAGGAATGGTTGAATTGGAACTAATCCTAAGGAGATAATATTATGCTACTGGGACAACAGTTTGTAGTTGATCTCTACGATTGTAATCCTGATATAATATCCCATGTGGATGGGGTTAGGTCTGCGTTGCTAAAGGCTGCTGAATTGAGTGGCGCCCATATTGTGGATAATGTTTTTCATCAATTTAGTCCTTATGGGGTGAGTGGGGTCGTGGTTATAGCAGAAAGTCATTTGGCTATTCATACCTGGCCGGAACATTCTTATTGTGCTGTGGATTATTTTACCTGTAGTAAGGATATTGATTGGCAAAGGGCATTTGAAAGTTTAAAGGAAGACTTTGAGTCTAGCAGTTATGATGTCAAAGAGATCAAAAGAGAAATACATAATTAAAAAGGAGAAAGGCATGCAGAAGGCGAGTATGGGGATACTATGTTTGTTATGGTTCAGTTTGGTTCCTGCTATGGCCCAGACAACTTTAACAGCGGATATAACTCAAAAAATATCCCAATCTGTATATGAGGTGGTAATTGCTGACGCTCCTGACGATCCTTTGGAATATGAAAAAGAACTGCCATGGGATCAGGTCCCCTATCAGGTTCGCAATGATCCTTACCAATCTATTGGAACAGCCTTTGCCGTGGGGCCTAATTTATTTTTATCCGCAGCCCATGTCTTTACTTTAGAACAGCATACTCAACAGGGGGAGTTCTCTCTTCGTGATTCTGATGGCACCACTTATCCTGTTGATCAGGTGCTTAAATATGATAACAATAAAGATTTCATTTTATTCACAACTAAGAATATGAATAATGAAGTCTATCTCGATATTTCTGATGATTTAGAACTTAATCAAGGGGTATATGCTGTAGGTAACGCCTATGGAGAAGGGGTTATTATCCGTAATGGCCTGCTTACCTCTTTGACTCCTGAAGCTGAAAAAGGGGCATGGAAATGGCTACGCTTTTCTGCTCCTGCTTCTCCAGGCAATAGTGGTGGCCCCCTTCTCAATAGTGAAGGGAAGGTTATTGGTATTGTCCGGGCCAAAAACGAAAATGAGAACTTAAATTATGGTTTGTCTATCTCTGATGTGGGTGAGCTAAAAGCCGGTAAAGGAACTCTTCATCTAAATTGGCGCTATGTTTTACCTAATATTAATCATAAATATCACAATATATTCGAGTATGATTTTGACTTGCCTCAAAGCTATCAGAATCTGCAGAAGGAATTACCCGTCTATTATGACAGTTCCTTAAAAGAGAGTCTTGATGCTCTACTGGAAGAATACAAGAAGGAATTATTCCCGAATGATTCTGGTTCCAAAGATATGTTGCGTAAAACCTATGCTTCTATGTTTCCTTGCCTAATTCATGAGAAGGATGATTCTACATGGGGTTTAGCCGCTCCTAGCGACATAGAAACCTTTGAGTTATCCCAGGGGGGATATATGAAGGCAGGCTCCTTGGCTAAGGATACTTATTGGCAGATAGAGCTTCCTCGCAATGATCATAGTTGGGAGTACTTTGATGATCCTGAACGGCTTATTGACCTTTATCTGGAAGGTGACAAGATAACACGTAATATAGGTTCTTCTGAGATTAGAATCACTAGCTTTGGTAAACCCAGTAAGACTGAGTGGATTACTGATCAGTGGGACAGACGGTGGTTAATGGTTATTAATGATCTTCCTTTTGCGGATTATCAAAGTATAATCACCGCCTTGCCTACTCCTTCGGGAATGATCGGTTTGACCATATTGGTACCAACGAATGCCTCTTATTCTATTCAGTTAGACATAAAAACAATGATCAACTACATCTATTTATCTTTTAATGCAACCTATGATCAGTGGAAGTATTATTTGGATCATAAAGAGAATTTGTCTGATTTATTTGTCCAGACCAGATTTGAATATGATGCTAAAGGGGAATTTCTTTTTGAGTCGGATGAAGTTGCTATGTCCTATGATGAAGATTTGGTTCCCATCAGTGATGATTCCAAATTGTTCGCTGTAACTGGTTTTTACCCCATAGGATCTAAGGTTCGCTGGGATTATTCAAGATTATTTTTCTATGAAAATGAAACGAGTGCTAATTACTTTGGATTAGAGAAAGTCTATCCTCCTATTGGAGCTCTGGATAAGGACCAAATTGAATTGTGGCAGAAGTTAACAGAGGAACAATATCCTTACAATAAGGATCCCTATTTATCCAAGGGGAATACCTTTATTCATGGTACAAGGCCTGTTGTTGAGGAACAGGATGAACCTAGTGCTGTCTGGGAATACTATTTGTCCCAACAGGGTAATAAGAATAAGAAATACATGGCTACCCAATTAACGAAACTTGAATTGGGATTTAAGCTAAAGGATAGAGAGCTTCCTTTGGAGTTGAATAGCAAAGGTCTGGCCTTGATCGAAGGATTGACAATATTTGATTCCATCCGCTCTGGTAATAAGCAGGTCTTTGACGAGTTTATCAATCGTCGTGTAGATATGGAAGCACGGGACGATGATTTTTCTACTCCTCTTGTTTTGGCTATTAAAGAGGAGCAGTGGGAAATGGCTCAGGTTTTACTGGATTATAATGTGTCTTTAGATGAAGTGGATAAAGAAGGGCGTTCTGCTTTGTTTTATTCTCTCTACAAAGGACAGAATACGATGGCTACTCAGATGATAGATAGGGGGGCTCCGGTTAATCTTTCTCCTGGCGTTAGTTACAGTCTCCTTATGGCGGCTATTGATCATAGTTCAGAAGCAATCGTCCTTGATCTATTGGAAAAGGGGAGTAGTGTAAACGGTCTGACTACAGGGGGATGGACTGTGCTTCATGCCGCATTACGTCAAGATAAGGAGAAAGTTTCTCTTAAGCTTATCCCCCTTATGGATGACATAAATGCTCCTGATAGTAAAGGTTGGACTCCCTTACTATTGGCTGCCAGATATGGTTCTATGGATATAAACAAAGCTCTTGTAGAGGCTGGTGCAGATCCTCACACACAAATCAAACAATCAGGAGCCGGGGCTTTAACATTAAGTCTTCTCAATGGCGATTATCCTGATGTTCCCAATTACTATATAAGCTTGGGACTAGATGTTGATCAAGAACAACCTAATGGCTGGACTCCCTTGATGACGAGTATTCGTTATGGCAATGAGGAGCAAATTAAACAAATCCTTGAAAGTGCAACAACTGTAGATAATGGCTCGGATCCCCAATGGACTCCTGTTATGTTAGCTATTCGTTATGGTACGCCTGAACTTGTTTTGGATATGATAGAGAAGGGCTACTCTAGTAAAACTCCTTCTTCAGCTGATTCTTCAGCGCTTATATTAGCAAGCCGTTATTCCTCTCTTGAGGTCGTTCGAAAACTTGTTAGTCAAGAAGCTTCACTGGAAGATACCTCCCCTGACGGTTATACTCCTTTAATGATGGCTCTTCGCTATGGTAAAAAGGATATTGCTTCTTATCTTATAGATGCTGGTTCTTCGGTAAATGTTGATAATGAACAGGGCTGGAGCCCCTTACGTTTAGCTCTTCGCTATGACGAAGAGGAAACGATACAGAAGCTAATCCGCAGAGGGGCAAAAATTGATCAGGGTCAGAATAAAGAAGGGTGGACAGATCTTCATTTAGCTGTCAGATATGATTCGGCCCGAGTCGCCCGTTTATTAATGTCACAAGATGTTCGTATTAATTACCGTAATGCTCAAGGATATACTGCTCTTCATCTGGCTGTGAGTTACAATCCTAATATTGTTATGTATCTCATAGATAAAGGGGCAGGTGTTAACCTTTTAGATAATCAGGGGAATACACCCCTCCATCGAGCTGTGATTGCAGGTAATACCAAGGTTGTTCAATTACTATTGGAATATGGTGCTGATAAAAATATTTCTAATAAGGAAGGTTTACTCCCCGGAGATCTTGTTCCAGATTCTAATGAAGCTTTACAGTCCTTATTTAAAGGTTAGACCACAGTACATGAGACATTATGGGGCTGGCTATGATGAAAAACATGGGTAAGCATAGTTTGCATCGCTCATAATTAGCACGCGTACGGGATATTCTGGTGAATACTTTTTTGAATCGGGAAGGCAGCCTATAAATGATACCGGATGCTTTAACGATGATGAGAGCCGTAATAAAGAGAGCATAGCAATGCAGTATCGTACCTATTATAGAGGGTATTGCTGATGCCATCGGATTGATAAGACTGTGATCAATTAAAGTCTCTCCTCCCACAAAAGCCGCAAGGGCTGACATTGTTATTAGTGCTAATTTTAGGGTTTTTATTATTGCTCCCTTCATGGTTGGATTTACCTCTTTTTTAATGTTTATATATTTATATAATGTTGGGCTTGGTTAAATTTATTACTTTCTTTTATAAATATGTACCAAATATAATGGGAATGACCATCAAAAGTTTTAAAATGATAGAGAAGGCTCCCCTCAGGGAGCCTATCGACTATTTAGATGATTCCGCCATTTGTATAGATGACTTGCCCGTTTATCCAGCGACAGGGTCCTGCCAGGAAAGCTATGACTTCAGCTATATCTTCAGGAGTTCCAAGACGCTCTAAAGGAGCTGCTTTTGAAAGCTTTTCTATAGTGGCTTCGTCTTTTCCTTTTAAGAAAAAGTCTGTAGCTGTTGGTCCTGGAGCCACACAATTTACAGTAATATCCCTACCTCTTAATTCCTTTGCCAGAATAGGAACCATGGCTTCTACAGCAGCCTTGGAGGCTGCATAACCTGCGTATTGAGGGAAGGCTAATTTCTTTACAGAAGTGGTTAGATTAATGATGGCTCCCCCTTTCCTCACGTGATTAGTTGCTAAATGGTTAACAATAAAGCTTCCCCTGATATTGGTTCTGTGCATAGCATCAAGGGCTTCCCAATCGATATTAGCAATAGGAGCTAAACGCATGATACCCGCAGAATTGATGACTACATCAATTCCACCTAGTTGTTTCTTTGTATTTGCAAAGACTTGAGTCATTTGATCTTCGTCTGCTACATCTGCTTTAAAAGTAATGACAGAGGCTCCTTGATTAATAAGCTCTTTTTGAACCACCTGCGCGGCTTTGTCATCCCTGTTATAAACCAGGGATAGCTTATACCCCTGCTCAGCTAAGAGGCTTGCTGTCCCATAACCTATTCCTCTAGTTCCTCCAGTGATTAGGGCTGTTCTCTCTATTCTATTGGACATATTATTCTCCTTTGGGTTGGTTCAGTCCCTGGAGTAATACACTAAGTAGTTGCTTTAACTGTGGTAAACGATCTTCCTCTTTATGTTCAACCACCAATCGGGGATGGTGAAAACTTATAGTCCCACTCATCAATATTTGAGCGCTTTGTTCCACACTAAATAAGGTGTAGAGGTTTTGGGCCTGGCATCTTTCCAGGACACTAATCAATTGTTGATCCAATTCTTTTAGGTGGGCTTTGATAAAAGGTTTTTTTTGTTCCACAGTCATATTGAAGGTTTTATAAATCTCTGGATCCTTCTTTACCTTCTCAAGTTTAAGTGTATGGTAGGTCTCGAACCATTGTTGGAGGCATTCACCAGGATCATTGGTTTGTCGGCTAACCATTTCCAGTTTATCATCAAGTTCCCTTAAAAGCTTCATGGATATCAAATCCAGCAAGTCTTCCTTGTTCTTTACATGCTTATAGAGGGCGGCATGAGATACTCCTAACTCTTTGGCCAAAAGGGTTAGTTTTAAATGGCTAAATCCATCCTCTCTGATTTTTTGCTCTGCTAGCATGATGATTTTTTCGAGCAATTGATCAGAAGGTAATCCTGTTCGTGGCAATATTGTCTCCTTAAGTTATAAAATAGATAATATGTAACTTTGCTTGAGTCAAGGATAAAGTTATAAAGATGTAGATATGTAACCAAAAAAAAGACGGAACCTAACGTTCCGTCTCACATAATTTATTAAAATATCTGGATAGGAACTAAGCACTAGCTCCGCAATCACAGTTACCACCACAAGAGCAGGATTCTGCTTCAGCGTTGTCATGACCTCCGCATCCGCAAGATTCTCCTTCACCATGGGAATCTCCGCTTCCACATCCGCAGCTTCCGCCACCACTTCCACAGCCACAACCTCCTGACTTACGAGCGTACCATTCTTCAGGAGTTGCATCTCTTACTTCTACGACTTCTACATCAAAATCAAGATCTTGTCCGGCCCAAGGATGGTTTCCGTCAAGAAGAACTGTCTCTTCCTTGATTTCTTTTATGGTCATTACTCTTCGACCTGTTTTGTGTTGAACTTCTAAAGGTCGACCCAGTTCAATCATACTGGGATCTTCAAATAGATTTTTGGCTACAGTCAAAGTTTTATCAGGATCCCATGCTCCAAATGCATCGGTTTGGGACAAATGAAATTGAAATCTTTGACCTTCTTCTTTGCCTAACAGAGCCCTTTCCAACCCTGGCATTAACGATTCTCTGCCATAAATAAAGCTTAAGGGTCCATTCATCTCTGAGGAATCAAGAACCTCTCCTTCTCCGTTTTTGACTTCATAATGTATTTCTACGAATAGATCAGCATTGATCTTCATACGGTTACTCCTTCACTTCCACAAGGGATGTTATTATGATGATAATAGTCAAGAATGCAATGGTCAAGTAGACACATCCTAATTATCGACGTACTTTTGTTCTATGACAATAGGCCTTTCTTGTTTTAACAGCAGAAATTACTGCATTATACCATTGTCCGGTTCAATATCAGGGGATTCTTCGAGAAGTTTTTCCTCAGTCTTGAATTGTCCTACCTGGTTTTGAAGAGTATCTGCTGTCGTCTGCAAATTATGAGATAAGGTGTTTAGATGACTAACACCGCTACTTATTTCCTCTGCTCCCATGTTGATCTCTTCCATGGCGTTGTTCACTTCTCTTGATATTCTGTTGATATCCTGCATGGATAGTCCTATTTGGTTTGTGTCTCCTGTGATAATTTTTATTGTGTCTGTGACTGTAGAACTTACCTGGGATAGTACGTCCATAGCCTTCAAGATTTCCATCCCTCCAGTATTTAGTTCTTCTGTAGCTGATGTAATCTCAGCTAATGCTTTATCCACTCCCTGAACCTCTGCCTGAATATCTTCAAAGGCCTGTTTTGTTGTTTCACTGGAATCCACAGCTTTGACGATCTTAGTAGCAATTTCTTTTAGTTCCTTGGATATACTTTTGGCATTAGAACCTGAGTTTTCTGCCAGCTTTCGTATTTCATCCGCCACAACAGCAAAGCCTTTTCCCGCATCACCAGCATGAGCTGCTTCTATGGCAGCATTCATGGCTAATAAGTTTGTTTGTGTTGCTATACTATTGATGAGACCTACCATGTCAGATATGGAGCCTAAATTTTGATGGATCTCATGAACCATAGCAATCATTTCTATTAGCTTCTCACCGCCTGATATGGTTGTGTTTGTCAGCTTTTTCGTGGCCTCTTTCTTACTAGAGGTAATTTTGGCAACATTTTGCAGACTACTTACCATTTCATTGATAGAGGCACTAGCTTGTTCGGTAGAGGCTGTTTGATTATCTATTTCACCACTAAGACTAGTCGTCTCTCCTTGGATTTTTCTTGATTTATCAGCTGTTGTTTCGATGTGTTCATTAAGGATCCCAATCTGGTTCCTTATGGATTTGATGTTACTATTAATTTGTTTAATAGTGGCAGCTGTCTCCTCAGAACTACTGGTAAGACTATCTTTGATAGTTCCCGTCTCGAAAGATGATCCTTTAATTTTGCCAATGATGTTTCCCAAGGTTTCTAAAAAGGAATTAAAGCCCTCTGCCAGATCTCCTAATTCATCTTGATTATTGTGCTCAATCCTGTAGGTTAAGTCTCCTTCTCCCTTCGATATTTCCCATACTTTAATCCGTATCGATTTGAGAGGTTTAAGGACTCCTTGGTGAATCACAAACCAGGTGGTAATGGCTAAAGCTAATAATCCTATGATTGTCGCAATTAACTGATTAATTAGGTTGTCATAAATAGGTCTATAATAGGGAGCCAAGTCAACAGAGATGGCATAATAATATCCTCCTCCCTGTCTAAAACTTAAGAACTTCTGTGTTCCCTGGAATGTGTAGTAAAATTCATCTTGTGATTTACCGAGCATTCTTTTTAACCCATATTGTTCTACGTTTGAACCTTTCATGGATTCATCAGGATGGAGCACAAAATTCCCATTGGTATCAACAATAAAGGCATAGCCTTCGTAGTCGTCCACTTTCAGGTTTTTAATAAGGGTTTCTCTATTCGTTGCATTTGTTAAGGTCTCCAATATATCGGGATATATGGTTATGACCAGTATTCCTCCCTGTTCAGGAATGGACTGTACAAATTCCTTCTTTGTTCCATCATCTTCAAAAAGATCTGTTGCCAACGTGTAATCATCATTCTTTAAGCCAAAACGATACTCTTTTCTAACAGGATCATCATCAATTGTTCTTCCGATCATATCTGGCTTGGAAGAATATTGGATGATGCCCTTCTCATTAATGTAACTGAGTGCCTCAATATTCAAGTATTTGACCTGTTCCTCTACCCATTGTTGATTGATTTTCGCTGAGGACAATTCATGACTAACAAGATAATTAAGTAAGTTAAGATAACTTCTGTTTTGAATTTTCTGAGTAAATTCATTCTGTTTACTTACCGAAATAGCTCTGTTATAAAAATCAAAAAGCACGTCGTTAACTTTCTCTTCCATGTTCACTCGTGTTATTTTCTGTTGGCTATAAAAGTTTAATCCAAATATAGTTACGAATGTAATTAGCAGAAATAGAATGATAGGTAGCATTATTTTCTGTTGAATTGAAAGTTTCATAAAATCTCCTAGACTCTATAATACCGACCTTCCAATAATGGACGCAAGTGAGGGGATGAGCAAATATTAGAAATGTGCTATGTTATGTGAATGTCAATAGTAAATCTTAAAATAGAATCTGAGATAGGGGCCCTCAAAACAGTTCTTCTTCATCGACCTGGTCATGAACTGGAGAATCTAACACCACAATATCTAACAGAAATGCTTTTTGATGATATTCCTTATTTAACACGAATGAGGGAAGAGCATGATTTATTTGCTCAAACCTTGAGGGATCAAGGTTGCAATGTCCTGTATTATCAGGATTTGATCGGCGATGTTATCGGAAAGGATGATGTAAGACATTTAGTGATAGAGCATGTCCTTAAGGAAGAGGGCATCCATTATGCTGGCCTACGGAAAGAAATTCAGGAGGAGATGGAACATTTAACCCCTTCTGAACTTGTTGATGTCCTTATCGGGGGCCTCTCAAAACAGCAAATCCATCATAAACGTCAAGAAAAACGCCTTAGCTTTTATATAAAAGAGAATTATCCTTTTTATATTAATCCCCTACCCAACTTATATTTCACCCGAGATCCAGGGGTTGTTATAGGCTCTCAAGTCTCTATTAGTTCCATGAAAACTCCCGCTAGACGTCGAGAGAGTTTTTTACTGGATATGATTATGAATTATCATGATTCTTTTAGCTTACCTAAAGAGAATATTATCCAGAATTGTCATGATAGTATTGAAGGAGGAGATATTCTTGTTCTTAATAAAAATACCCTCGCCATTGGTTGTAGTGATCGAACAACGCCCGAAGCTATAGAAAGGTTAAGTGAAAATTTGTTTAATAGTAACAGCTCTATCAGACAGATCCTAGTTATTCAAATACCCTTTGCCCGAGCGTACATGCATTTGGACACAGTGTTTACCATGGTAGACTATGACAAATTCACCATATTTCCGGGGGTTGAGAAATTATTACATCTATTTCTATTAACTCCAGGCCATAGTTCATTAAATATTACTCCCTTAAACAACTTGAAAGATGCCCTCAAAAAGGTTCTGTCTATTAGTAGTGTTGAGTTTATATTTTCCGGTGGTGGTGATCTAATATCGGCCGCACGTGAACAATGGAATGATAGTACCAATACCTTGGCCATCGCTCCGGGGAAAGTCGTTACCTATAATAGGAATGTCATGAGTAATGATACATTACGTAAGGCTGGCGTTGAAGTTGTTGAAATAGAAGGTTCCGAGCTTGTTCGTGGTCGTGGTGGTCCCCGTTGTATGAGTATGCCCTTACTTCGGGATTCCCTCTAATTTATTGACTCTTTTATTTGTGTTTTATTAGCTGACAAACCATAATTAATTTATGGAATATACAGCTATTAATTTGCAAAAGAACAATGGAGTTCTCCCTTCTATAGAGGATACTCAGACTTTTGTGTGTTGGATTCCCTATGCGAATAGAACTTCAGATCTTTTTTTATCTGTCAATCTTCAAGCTTATCTGGAGGAGATCGGTCGTTCCGGACTGCATAGCCATTTAGAATATGCTTTGAATGAGCTGGTAATGAATGCTAGTAAAGCCAACACAAAGCGTTTATTTTTTAAATCTAATGAACTGGATATCCATAACCCGGACCATTATGCAAAGGGCATGAGAAGTTTTAAGTCTAAAGTATTCGATCATTTTGAAGATTATGAAGAGATGCATGTTAAAGAAGGTCTTTATATCAAGGTCGATATGGCTGTTCAAGATGGTTTCCTTAGTATAGATGTGGAAAATAACAGTCCCTTCACACCGGAAGAAATCGCCCGTATTGGTGATAGAGTTAAGATGGCTCGCAAATTTAGCGATCTAACAGAAGTTCTTGCCTTTGGCTTTGATGAGGAAGAGGGGGCTGGATATGGCTTAATTATGATCATTCTAATGTTGAGAAAGATAAATCTGGATGAGAAGTCATTACTCTTTCATAAGGATGATCATATAAGTAGGGTTTCATTGCGTATTCCCTTAAACTTAATAGAAGAAGAACATTCTGCTATCATTGCTGAGAAGATAGCCCAAGAGCTTAAACAAATGCCTTCCATTCCAGAAAATGTTCTTCATCTTCAGAATGAACTTAATAATCCCCATTGTAACTTTGAGTCTATAGCAAAAACAATGTCAGCTGATCCTTCTTTTTCTGCTGAAGTTATTAGAATAGCCAATTCACCCATTTATAAAGTGCCTAATAAGATAGACACTGTTGCTGCAGCTGTTCGTTTAGTGGGCATGTTGGGGGTTAAAGCTATCTTATATAATTATGGCGCCAATAAAATCTTTGAGATGAAATATGACAAAAAAATCATTCAAAGCCTAAATGACCATTCCTATGATGTTGCTCTTATTGCGTCTTACCTGGGCAAGTATAAAGGATTATCCAGTCTGGTTCAGGACATTTATGTTGGGGCCTTACTTCATGATATGGGTCGAATTGTTATTAGTGCTCTTCAAAGTGACCTCTCTATGAAGTTACAGCAACTATGTGCAGATAAACATATTCCCATTGCTATTTTAGAGGATTTGACTGCTGGGTATAATCATGCTGTTGTGGGGAGTGAACTTGCCAAGAAGTGGCAGTTCCCAGAGAAATACATAAATGCCATTCACTATCATCATATACCTACAGAAGTTAGTGATGAATTCAAGGTTCTCACTTATACGGTCTACCTTGGTAATGAAATATATTATTACATACAAGGGGAACGTGATCTGTTCGATATTAACTACCAGGTTCTAGAGTTTTTTGGAATGCAATCGGAAGATGCCTTTTTAGAGTTTGTTGATGATGTTAAGTCAAAAGGGTATGGGGTTTAATTTTCGTTTATAATTGTTGCAAAAAAAAATGGTTTGATTTAGATTTTTATCAAGATGGAAAGGGTAAGATTTTGTAAACATTGTCGTCATCTCCTCAAAGAAGGGTTTTTGTATTGTCCTTACTGCGGTCAAGAATGGAAGGATGATTCCACTATGGAAGAGATAGTCGACAAAGGTTTCGAGCCGTTAGAGCATAGGGAGATCAATAGTACTCTTAATACATTGGAACAATTATCCAACAAGCTTGATATAATTGATTCAGAACTGGAACTTTTCTTAAGTCATAGCGTCTAAGGTTCCGACAATAGGAACATGAAGAGGCGACTTGTACTTCCACTTATTTTATTTTTACTGACAGATTTATTGTTTGGCCAAATTCATTTTGATCAAATACAAGCCTTAAAAGGAGATAGAGCAATATTTACTGCCGTAACTCCTTCTCCTGGTAATGGAGATTATAAGACTTTGTTTTATGCCAATCTAGCAGATAAGACGATGGAACAGCTAACCTTTTTTCCTGAGAAGGTTTTTTACCTTCCCCAATCAGGTCAAATTCAGTTCCATAATCGTTTTGGTGTGTTCAGAAGTGACAAGACTCTCAATGATATTGCACGGGTAGATAATTTTCCTTCCTTTGTTAGTGGAAATGGCCTCAGTTCAGGTAAGATATTACCATTGGAAGCCTCTCGGGATGGACGTTTCATTGTTTATCTGGAAAAGAAAAACGCAGTTACAGCTAATCTTTATTTATTTGATGTCCAGACAAGTAAAATATCGGAAGTTTCCACAGATCTTCAGCTATCCCTTGATCAGTTACCAGCCATGTGGTCTCCCGATTCTCAGTATTTTGTCTATGAAAAGAATCAGTCTATCTATTATTATTCTATTCAGCAGATGCTGGATAACCGTATACCCACAGAAAGCTTTCGGAGGTTGGGAGCGGGAACTCTTGCCAATGTTGCCTGGTCGCCTCGTAGTGAATTATTCTACGTATCAGGACGTTTAGTTTATCGCATATTAACAGGTGAGTTTTTTACCCGAGCCCTTTATGGGGGGCAGTTTCGTACAGGAACCATTATGGGGAAGATTCCCGATGATTTTGAACCACAGTTTGATCGGTTTTGGATATCTCCCACAGGCGAACAGATTCTACTATCACGATCTGGTCAAAGAATGTACCTTTATAATCTAGTAAATAATGATTTCTTCAAAGTTGATGAAGCTCCTTCCTTGCCTTACCTTCTCCTACCCCGAGACGGTATTGCCCAATCCGTTTTATGGACCTATGACAATCAAATCCTGATTCTTGTTGGAACCTTATCAAAGGATGGGCATCGTATGGTATATCGTTTAAAGCAAGATGGATCTCCTCGATTTGTTTTAGCGGATAAAGAAGAGGTTCGCGATTTATATTTATCCCCGGATGAGCAAAATGTACTTGTCTTACGTAAAGGCAAGAGTGAGATACGAAATGTTAAGACTTGGAGTAAGTTAACCGAAGTAGCAGCAGATAGACCCTTATGGGGATATTGGTTAGATGATGCCAAAGTCATTATCTCTGGTTATTCCAAAACCCAAACGTGGTCTATCAATACAGGTGTTACCTCTTTAGTTTGTTTCTCCCAGCCTGGTACGATTGGAGAGGATTCTCAGAGCTCTTTACCAGGTCAAGTGGTTAACAATAATAAATGGTTATGGTCTCCTGATAAAAAAATATGGGAACAAAAGGATAGCATAACCTTTAGCGACCCCACTGTGGTAAGTGAAAATTATCGTGTTTATCTGAAAATGATATCAGGATATGCCTTTGAGAACGTTGTTATGATGCGTAATTTGGCAGGGGTTAACACGATCCCCTTGTTTTCTTTTTCTCCACAGGAATATGAAGAATTCCCTTCCCAGGAAGAACCTGTTGATTTTGTTCGTTTTACCCATGGATCCCGTATTCGGAGGAGGGAGGTGGCTTTAGTATTTAATGCACTTGATAATGCGGAAGGAGTAAGCACCGTTTTACATGTATTAAAGACCTATGGTATCAAGGCTACTTTTTTTATTAACGGTGATTTCATACGGCAGAATCCAGGTGCGACAAAGGAGATAGCCAAAGCTGGACATGAGACAGCCAATCTCTTCTATGTCAATTATGCCATGGGTGACCCTCGTTATAAGTTGGGCAAAGATTTTCTAAAGCAAGGATTAGCCCGTAACGAAGACGATTACTATAATGCCACGGGTCAAGAATTATCTCTTCTCTGGCATGCTCCTGATTATTATTTCAATTCCGAGATTGAAGAGATTACTGAAGAATTGAACTATATCTATGTTGATAAAGATGTGGATCCTTTAGATTGGGTATCCCTGGAAGACCAGGGACGATACGGGAACCCTTATCTGTCTTCACGAGAGATAGTCCAGAAAATTTTAGATGAGAAAAAGCCAGGTTCTGTGATACCTATTAGATTAGGGAAGCTGGAAGGTAGACGTGATGACTACCTCTTTCAGAATCTGGATTTATTAATAGATGGTTTAATTGAAGTTGGTTATGATATCGTTTCTGTTTCAGATTTGTTAGAACATAGCCGTTAGTATTGAAGCTGTGTCACAAAATCCTGTAGAACATGGTTAAGGGTTTGTGAAAAAATGTCGACAATGTAAGGTGTGTCGACCTCTCGAAAGTAAAGAAAGGAGTCAGTAATGCGAAATAATGCATTGAATGCCTATAAGCAGACTAAAGTTAAAACAGCCGGTCAGGGAAAGCTGATTGTTATGCTCTATGACGAAGCTATCCGACAAATGGATAAAGCTGTAGAGCTTCTTGAATCAGAGTCAAAGTCCTTTGATAAGGTTAATGCTGCCATTATAAAGGCTCAGGATGTTTTTACCGAGTTAATGGTTGGTCTGGATTTTGAGAAAGGCGGTGATATTGCTAACAATTTACTGAACTTGTATATGTTCTTTAACCAGGAATTGGTATCTGCCAATATAGAGAAGAATTCAGGAAAAATAAAACATATTTGTAAAATGGCCACAGATCTGCGAAGTGCCTGGGATCAAATATCAAATACGGCTGTATCAGAAGATTCGCGTACCACTAGTGGTGTCAATATCGCTGGTTAAGGAGTTTCTATGTCCCTATCCCAGGAAGAGCTAGATCAACGGGTTGCTATACTAACGAGACTACGGGAAAATCTCGAAAAACAAAGGGACAAGTTCAAAGAATATCTGCGTGTTCTTGATGTGGAAGAAGTTTCCATCAAAGCAGGGGATATTGAGAAGCTGGAAAAGCAAGTCATGTTTGAAAAAAGCATTGTTAATGAAATCTACAGTTTTCAAAAGGTTATTAAGCCCCTTGAAGATATGTACACATTAGCCTATCCTTCCCGTACAAGTGAGATATCTTCATTGAAAGATTCACTTACTTCTCTTCAGGAAGAGGTTTTGGATAGGAATGCTCGCAACCGTAGTCTATTAAAAGAACGAATGGTTGAGATACGCAATAAGATTCAATCAGTCAAAGTTCCTCCTAAGAGAAAATCAGTCTACGGGGGAAAAAATGAGGCTTCGCCTCATATGATTGACATCTCAACATGAAAAAAATATATATACTCGATGGTTTTGGATTAATATTCCGATCCTATTTTGCTTTTATGCGAAGTCCTTTATATAGTCCTGATGGTCGAAATGTTTCGGCGATCTTTGGTTTTTACCGGACTCTTTTCTCTTTATTTGATTCCTATAATATTAAAAATTTTGTAGTGGCCTTAGATTCCAAAGATCCTACTTTTAGAAAACAATTGTACAATGATTACAAGGCCAATAGAGAAGCCGCCCCTGATGATCTGGTAGATCAGATTCCCACCATCCTCGAAATCCTAAAAGAATTAAAAATTCCTTCTATAGAAGCTTCTGGGTATGAAGCGGATGATGTTATTGCTACCTTGTGTCGACAAATCGAAACAGACGGGGATACTGGTTTCATTATATCCAGTGATAAGGACCTAATGCAGTTAGTAAATGACAACATCTATATGCTTCGTTCTTCCAAAAGTGGTGGTTTCGAACAAATAGATGCGGGAGGGGTGGTAGAAGATAAGGGTGTTAACCCAGATCAAATCTTGGATCTCTTAGCCCTCATGGGGGATAGTGCAGATAATATTCCCGGTGTTAAAGGAGTCGGTCCTAAAACCGCTTCCAAACTATTAGCAGAGCACACAACTCTTGAAGGGATATATGAAAATATTGATTCTGTTAAAGGAAAGATGAAGGAGAAGCTGCTGGAAGGCAGGGACAGTGCCTATTTAAGCCGTCAATTAGCAGAGTTAAAGTTTGATGTTCCTGTAAGTTATGATAGTTCTATAGATTTTGAACTCCATAATAAAGGGGCTGTGGCTAAAAAGTTTTTAGATATGGGAATGAAGTCTTTGGCTGAATATCTAGGTAGTGAAGAGGTGCCTACTGTTCAAGGAGGCCTATCCTCAGAGAAGGGAGAGTATCAATTAATCCTGACAAAACAGGAGTTGGAAAGCTTCTTAAGTGAATTACGTTCAGTAGATTTATTATCCCTCGACGTTGAGACTGATAATATAGATGCTATGTCAGCCCATCCTGTTGGTCTGTGTTTTTCTATTCAGTCCAAGACCGGTTACTATCTGCCCTTTAAAGCTCCGGATACGGAATGCTTAAGGGAAGATTTTGTAAAACGTATGCTGAAAAATGCTCTTAATCGTGAAGATCTCAGGATTATTGGGCAAAACATTAAATACGATTACAAAGTCCTCAAAAGATGGGGACTGGAACTGGAGCACCTGTATTTTGATACAATGATAGCCGCCTGGTTATTAGACTCAACTCGTAATTCCTTTTCTATGGATAGCTTGGCTGAGGACTTCCTGGGGTATAAAACAGTACATTTCAAAGATCTCCTACCCAAGGGAGGAACTTTTGATGAGGTTCCCTTGGATAAAGCCCTAGAGTACGCCGCAGAAGATGCGGATATCACATTACGTCTCTATGAATATCTGGAACCTGAACTTAGAAAGAATGGTTTTTGGGAGCTCTTTGAACAATTAGAGATGCCTTTGGTTAAGATGTTAGGTGATATGGAATACAGAGGAATTCAGCTAGATGCAGATCAGTTGAGTACATTCCGTTTTGAATTGGAAACAGAATTAGTCAAAATCGAAGAAGAAATTTACAAGCTTTGCGGCAAAGAATTTAATATTAAGTCCACTCAGCAATTACAAACCATCTTATTTGAAGAAAGAGGCTTAAAGCCTATTAAAAAAACAAAGACAGGTTATTCAACAGACTCCTCCGTATTGGAAGAATTAGCGAAAGAAGATCCTGTTCCTGAGAGAATATTACGACACAGGATGTTAAGCAAACTTAAGTCTACCTATGTTGATACCCTTCCTGAATTGATCAATAGAGATACCAATAGGGTCCATACTCATTTTATTCAGACGGGAACAGCAACAGGTAGGCTCTCCAGTAAAGATCCTAACTTACAAAATATCCCTATTAAGGAATTAGAAGGGCGTCGTATTCGACAGGCCTTTGTTCCTAAAGAAGGTTATAAGTTCATATCTGCTGACTATAGTCAAATCGAGTTGGTTGTTCTGGCCCATTTATCAGGGGATGAAGCCTTAAGTGAAGCCTTTAAAACGGGAGAAGATATTCACTCAAGAACAGCTAGTTTGATCTTTGATGTGGTACCTGAATTAGTCGCTCCTGGACAACGTCGGATAGCTAAAACCATTAACTTTGGCGTCATGTATGGGATGAGTGCTTTCCGTTTGAGCCGTGAGTTAGGTATACCCCGAAAGGATGCGGACAAATTTATCAATTCCTATTTTGAGACCTACAATAAGATAAAAGACTTCATTAGTATCACAGTAAAAGAAGGGGAACAGCAAGGTGGTGTAAGGACCATGCTGGGCCACTATAGAAAACTGGCTGGTATTAATAGTAGAAATAAAACAGAAAAGAACAGTGCCGAACGAATAGCTATTAACACTCCCATACAGGGAAGTGCTGCGGATATTGTTAAAACGGCCATGTTAAAACTAGATAGTAATCTAAAATCCTCAGGATACGATGCTCAAATATTATTACAAGTACATGATGAATTAATACTGGAATGTGTTGATAGTGACGTGGATAAAGTGTCCCAATTAGTTAAAGATACCATGGAAAGTGCTATTACTTTATCTATCCCTTTAAGAGCTACTGTTGAAAATGGCACTAGTTGGGGAGAACTTCACTAAATGGTCATAGGTGTTACAGGATTATCTTGTTCCGGGAAAAGTAAAATAGCAGAGTATCTACAAGGCAAAGGCTACAAAGAGATTGATGTGGATGCCTTAGGACATCAAGCTTTGGTTAATAGTAAAGAGGAAGTGGTCAAGCGATTTGGTCCCTCCATCTTGGATGAGACGAATCAGGTCAACCGAAAAGTACTAGGATCTATTGTATTCAATGATCCTGAAAAACTCATTGCCCTAGAAAGTATTGTACACCCGCAAATGGTGCAGATATGCAAAGATATCGTTGAACAATCACAAGAAACGGTTGTAATTAACGCGGCTCTTTTATATAAGATGAAGCTCCATGTATTATGTGACTTTGTTTTCTTTGTTACGGCTCCTTATCTAAGGCGTTTTATGAGATGTATGAAAAGAGACCACATCAGTATCATTCAAGTCTATAGACGATTTAAGACGCAAAGAGGATTATTCTCTCAAGCCTCTTTGGCAGATACCGATATTTATAGAGTAGATAATCGGGGGAGTTTTTCAAAAACCAAAGCGATTCTTGACTCCCTACTTATTAAAAAAGGATTGGTATCGTTCCATGGATCAGAACAATAAGCCACTAATTATATTTATATCAGCTATCACAGCGTTGATATTGTTGGCTGCAGTCGCCGCCTTCTGGTATTACCCTCAAGTAAAGGATTCTGATCAGGCTATTTTTGCCTCAGCCCCAGCTCCTGAAGAAATCACAACCCAGGATGACGTGATGGAGTGGGTTCGTAACCCAGAGACAATCCCCTCGGAAGAGAACTTTGAGCAGAAACCAGAATCAGAAGAATCCAAAGACTTAGTCATCACCTATGATGTCAAAGAAGAGGGAAATAAAGACAAGGTCATAGAACCTATTGTCCCTGATGAAATAAAGCAAGTTCAACCAGCGGCTGTACAAAAAACAGCACCTGTTCAGAATACTCCCAAGCCTAAGGTAGAACCTAAACCGGCACCTCAACAAACCATTCGTGTAACAGAACACTGGATTCAAGTGGCAAGTTACACTGATAGGTACAGAGCTGATGAGACCAAGAAAACTCTGGAAGAGAATGATGTTCCCGTAACTGTATTTACTAAAACATCAGGGGACAAAACCTACTTTAGAGTCCGAATAGGTCCTTATAGCAATTCTGCTGAAGCTGAAAAATACCTGGATTGGGTTAAAGGTCTAGAGGGCTTTGGTGAAAGTTATGTGACTAAGGTCTATGTTGAGAAGACTTTAAACTAAAATATCAGAATCATCCCCCCTGAGAAACCCACCTGTTATGGTGGGTTTTGTTATGTCTATTATGCTGACCGCCTTCATATCCTTCCAGTTTCACATCAGTAAGGGAGGGCTTTGAAGCCATAGAGTATGTTGTTATGGTTGGGATGTTTTAATTTTAGAAAGCCTTTCTAAAAGTTTTAGAAGGTCCTTCTAAAACTTTTAGGAGGACCTGCTAAAAAAGTTAGAAGGACCTTCTAACATTCAGACTAAGTAGTAAAAGGATTCTTTTCTCATGATGGGAACAGAGCTTACTAACCAAACCCACCATGATTGGTGGGTTTTTTATTGTGATTTACAATTCTAAAAGCTCTACTGGAATCAGAAGCTTAGATCTTCTAATCGGCTCGTTGTATGGGATAAGTCGGTTTAATTAATCGTATTCAAGGCGTACTTGAGAGAGTCTTGGACTGTGTAAATAGTTTTGAACCCCAGATTCCGTATCTTAGTATCATCGTAGATCTTATTTTTGCCGAGGGCCAGAAGCAGTGCTCTTGTGACAGGGGGATTCTTCATGATTTTCTCTAGAAGAAAGCTTAAAGGATAGAGCAAGTGAAAATTCAATTTTCCTTCTTTTGCCTTTATTCCCCAGAATTCGTCCAAAAGAGATTTCAGCTCTTTCCATTGAAAATCATACCCCTTTGTGATCAGGGTTTCTCCTTTGAGAATATCCATATTATCGCCTATCCATGCCATCGCTCTACCTATATCTCTTGTATCGATTCCTGACATTCTGCTTTCACCATCCTTCACAAGGGGGAACTCCCCCTTTTTGTGTCCGAGGAAAAGCTGGTGTAGTGCGGAGTGCTTATCTCTTGAGCCAATAGTCGTGACCGGTTCAAGGATAACAAAGGGTACGTTTCTCTTATGACATTCTTCTTTCACTGCGAGTTCCCGTTCCCATGATATTCTATCAAGCAAATCTTTGGGGCGGGGTGTGAAGTTTTCATTGAGAGGGCTGTCAGGCATGTGGGGCCCGTAGGCGATGATGGAGCTCAGCTGAATATATCCAGCAACTCCTCCTTTGGCTGCGGCCCTTATGATACGGCGAGGCAATTCTATTTCTGTCTCTCGTAGGATTGCCTCATCTGTGGCCGTTACTGCTGCTATGCAGTTGTAGACCAGAGCCTTTTTCCTCATACTCTGAAACAGTTGATCGTCTGAAGAAAAATCTAGCCTTTCAATGGTGATACCGAGGGTTTCCAGAAAATGACTGTCACTGCTTTTTCTAATAATTCCGGTGACATGATATCCGACTTCTTTTAATTGCTGGGCTACATGGCTTCCTATAAAACCGCTGGCCCCAAATACAATAGCTTCCATATTTTCTCCTGTGTCTCCAGTATGAGACTTACTATTTGAAAATAAGATAAACAGTGGAGTATACTCCAGGGTAAAGAGGTTTTTAGATGAATATTGGTGAACTAGCACAGAAGGCAGGTGTATCCAAAGATACTTTGCGTTATTACGAGAAGTTGGGACTATTAGGGGAGGTTGAACGAGGGCCAAACAGTTATAGAGACTATTCTGAACGTTATGTTGCTACCGTACAAGTGATTAAACGCTCTAAAGATTTGGGTTTCACCTTGAGGGAAATTAAGACTTTCCTGGATGGTATCATGTCTGGATCCATGACTTTCCGTGATTTTGAAAGAACATTACAAGAGAAGATTGATGAGATCGAAGGGGGGATTGCTTCCTTATGGAAGAATTTAGCAGCGTTGAAAGGTATTCAGAGTACTTGTCCGAAAGGAGAATCTATTCTCTCCTTTTTGGATTAACTTCCTTAGGCCTACAAGAAGTCAAGGTTAAAGAAACAGTTTCCTGATCTTTAACCTTGATTGATAAGAAAAACTATTTCAGCCCTGGTGTATCTTCTGGAGCCGCATCTCCAGCCTTGACAGCAATCGGTCTGACATCCTGGATTAAGTGTAAGAGAAATTTACCTGGCTGTTCCATAGGCATCATGTGAGCTGAATGTTCAAACCAGACAAGTTTTTTGTCTGGCGCCTGTAGCTCTTCAAACCATTTGGCAGATATAGCAGACGGTACTGCATAATCGTGGCGCCCGGAAAAGAGAAACAGGGGAACATCAAGTTTTGTTATGTCCCTATAGTCTATATCAACTAATTGAGGGAGCAATTTTAAAACAACATTGACCGCTTCATTGTCTGCTTCCAGATCCTTATCAGTATAATCCGGCGACAGAAGACGAAGATTATATTCATAATCTAGATTTGTACGTCCCCATGTCATACCGCCATAGAATGATACCCAATATCTTTGAATAAGAACCTCTTGTACCGCCAGTGATCCATCCTCTTCGGGGTAGGGGGCGATAGACTCAAGTTCTTGAATAGCCTTTTCATTATTATTCCGACGTGCTTCTTCCAAGGCAAATTGATAGCCCAGGACTTCATTCTCATGTGTTGAGAGAACCTGTCCCATTCCAATATAAGCATACAGACTATCGGGATGTCTTAGGGCTAATTCCAGTCCAATAAGAGTTCCCCAGGAATGACCGAGAACGAAGATCTTTTCTTTTCCATATTCCTTTTGTAGATAGGAAAGGACCTCTTCTCCATCATTAATCATACGTTCATAGGTGATTGTTGGGATTACTGCTGCTTGATCATTGGACCCCACAGACTTTCCTCCCCCCCTTTGATCCCACTGGACTACAGTGAAGTAATCTTCCAAAGGGGCCTGATAAAACCAGCTTACAGGCATCTCCGTAGTTCCTGGTCCACCATGTATGAAAAGGAGTACTGGGTTTCTGCGATCCCGACCTCGAACTGATATCCATTGTTTGATGCCGCCGATCTCGATCTCTTTTCGTTCATTGATACCCCTTGGTGTCTGTATATCTTGAGCTTGACTGATAATGTCCTGTATCTCTTGTCGAGTAATGCCCGAAGGTTCTTCCCTTTTTGTTGTCTCACATCCCATGAAAAGGGAGAGTGATAGTACTAATAAGGCGAACAGTAAGCCTTTGCTTTTTTTCATTTTGTCTCCTATAAATGATCAAAGGATTCCCTTTGTTAATATTCCTCTTTTTGAGGTGTTGTAATGATGTAACATTTATAGGTGTCTATTCTGGCACATTAATTTCTCATTTCCTTAAATCTGTGTCAGAACAGCTTATTATGGATGTGATTCAAAAAGCTCCCCGAATGGGAAGCCTCTATTATATCTGGAAATCAGGTTCTTCGTAGGTATCTCGACGGATGACATATTCAATGGGTTGATTATATATTTTGCTATGATGGGGGACGGAGGTTACTAACCAAACATTTCCTCCTATGGTTGAATCTGCTCCTATAATCGTATCCCCCCCTAGTATTGTGGCCCCCGCATAGATGGTTACATTGTCCTCAATAGTAGGGTGACGTTTTACATCCGCTTCATTTTTCTTAACACTGAGAGCTCCCAGGGTCACCCCTTGGTATATTTTGACATTATTACCAATACGTGATGTTTCTCCTATAACGACTCCCGTTCCATGATCAATGAAGAAGGCTTCTCCTATCTGTGCTCCAGGATGTATATCAATTCCTGTTTTGCCATGAATGATCTCACTCATCATTCTTGGTATGAGGGGAACTTGCTTAAGATAGAGTTCGTGTGCCAGGCGATATACCATGATTGCTTCAATACCAGGATAACTTAGTATGACTTCCTCAATACTTTTCGCCGCAGGATCTCCTTGGAAGGCTGCATAAACATCTGTATGGATCCGCTGTCTTAAGCTAGGTAGGGTGTTCATAAATTCACAGGTTATAATTCGCGATAGTTTACATAGATCCTCACGGGAAGGAGGATTTTTTTCATCACGGTGTTTAAAGAAAAGGCTTTTTTTTATTTCCCGCATCAAACTCCCAGCAGCTTTGGCCACACGGGATGTTGTAAAATAAGGAATAGCTCCAGCATCAAGTTGAACTTCTTGCTTGAAACCAGGAAAGACTAAGGACTCTAAATCTTCAATGATGCTGTAGATACTTTCTCGACTAGGTAGATTTGGTCCTTTTAAGTGGTTGATACCTCCGATTTCGTCGTAGGTCCTCAGGATATTAGAGATTAGTTCTGTTAGGTTCAGGTCTGGTTCCATTGTAATATTCCCTTATGTTTGGTTACTCAAAGTAAAGGTAATGAAATTTTACCATCCTGAAAAGATAAAAGCTCTATATAGGCTATACTTGGGACTCTTGCTTTTAATAGGCTATTAGTGATAACAAAATACTATGGACTATAGCCGAATCAATAAAATTTTAGATGAAAAGTTCGAGTTATCTTCTGATGAAGAGCAGTTTTTTAAAGAAGCACATCAGAATCCTCATCTCCCTGTTGGTGTTAGTCCCTATTATATGGAGCTGGCAAAAAAAGATCCTTCTGATCCTATAAGAAAACAATTTGTTCCTTCTGTAAAAGAATTGAACTTTCTAAGTTATGAATCTAGTGATCCCCTTATGGAAGAAAAACATCATCCCTTACCCCGGTTCATTCATCGCTACCCCTCACGGGCTATTATTTTGACAACTGACCAGTGTCCTACTTATTGCCGCCATTGTTTTAGAAGATCATTTCTTGGGCAATCACAGGGAATGATTACCCGGTATCAGACGGATCAAATTGCGATGTATTTAGCTAGTCACAAAGAGGTAAAGGAGATCTTGATTACCGGCGGTGATCCTCTTATGTTGAGTGATCCCCTTCTTGATTATCTATTATTAAAAGTCAAAGAGAGACGTCAGGATATTGTGTTTCGCATATCCACCAGAATGCCCGTTGTTCTCCCCAGTAGGGTAACCGCAAGATTAGTGAAAATCCTTAAAAAGTACTCCCCTCTGTGGTTTACTGTTCAATTTAACCACCCTAGAGAATTGACTCAGGAAAGTCGAGATAGCATTAAACTCCTCATAGATTCGGGTATTCCTATCATCAATCAGGCCGTATTACTGAAGGGAGTAAATGATAATTTTGTGACATTAAGAGATTTATATCGTGGGTTGGTGAGTTGTGGTATTGCCGCAGGTTATTTATTACAGCCGGATTTAGCCATTGGAACCAGTCATTTTCGGGTGTCTCTGGACAAGGGGGTAGGATTAACAAAAGCTCTTCGTAAAGAAATGAGTGCTTTGTCTGTCCCTACCTATGCCGTTGATATGCCCGATGGGGGGGGGCGTATTCCTCTTACCGGGGATTGGGAGATTAGTGGGCGATGGTATATTCTTCATGATGCATTAGGCAGGGCATTTCCTTATCCATTAGAGGATTAGCTGCTTTATTCTGTAATAACACCTTAAGTATCACAAAAAAGGCTTGATTTTTTTTAAAGAAATCTGCAAATTAGTTGTGTGAACAAAGCTCAATTTTTATTAAACCTTAATCTTCTCGGCCTTTTACTGCTCTGGCAGAGCGGGGATGATGTACAGGTGAGCTTTTAATTTTAAGTGTAACCAAGATTATCAAACCCGCTTCTGGCTTGCCAGGAAGCGGGTTTTTTTTTACAGGAGGACAAAATGTCAAAATACCAAGCTTACCCTCAGGTTAAATTAGACAGTAGAGACTGGCCTGACAAAGTGATTGAAAAAGCACCCATTTGGTGTAGTGTAGATCTTCGTGATGGGAATCAGGCCCTGGCTGTTCCTATGAATGTTGATCAGAAGCTGAAGATGTTTGACCTCCTCGTAGAATTAGGTTTCAAGGAAATCGAAGTGGGATTTCCTTCTGCTAGTCAGATCGAATTTGACTTTATAAGGCGATTAGTAGATGAGAACCGTATTCCCGATGGTGTGACTCTTCAGGTTTTAACGCAAGCAAGGGAGCATTTGATTAGACGAACTTTTGAATCCTTAAAGGGTGTCAAAAAAGCAATACTTCATTTATATAATTCAACTAGCACTCTTCAACGGAAGGTTACTTTTAATAAGTCTAAAGAAGAGATCAAAACTATTGCCATTGAGGGAACTAAGTTAGTGGCAGATTTGTTGGGTGAAGTGGAAGGTACAGATATTCGGCTTGAATATAGTCCTGAAAGCTTTACAGGAACGGAACTCGATTATGCGTTAGATGTTTGTGAGTCTGTTATTGATGTCTGGAATCCTGATAAACGAGGTCCAGTTATTATTAATCTCCCTGCAACTGTTGAGATGTCCACACCTAATATCTATGCTGATCAGATTGAATGGTTTCATAAGAGCTTAAAACGTCGTGACCAGGTCATCTTAAGTTTGCATACCCACAACGATAGAGGAACAGGAGTAGCCGCAACTGAATTAGCTTTGATGGCTGGTGCTGATAGGGTCGAAGGGACTTTGTTTGGTAATGGAGAACGAACGGGTAATCTTGATATTGTAACAGTTGCTTTGAATATGTTTAGCCAAGGTATTGATCCAGAACTAGACTTTCATGAACTATCCAAGGTGGAAGCTATTTATGAGGAATGTACTAACATGACCATTCACCCGCGGCATCCCTATGCAGGGGAATTAGTTTTTACAGCTTTTTCTGGTAGTCATCAAGATGCCATCAAGAAGGGAATGGATAGGATGGAACAGGACTCTATGATTCATTGGGAAGTTCCTTATCTTCCTATTGATCCACGTGATATTGGTAAGAGCTATGAAGCTATTATTCGTATCAATTCTCAAAGTGGAAAAGGGGGAGTTTCCTACATATTGGATAGGGAATTTGCCCTCAAATTACCTAAAGCGATGCATCCTTCTGTGGGTAAGGTCGTTAATGCCGTATCAGATTCTCTTGTTAAAGAGTTAAAACCACAAGAAATATATGAGATTTTCTCTAAAGAATTTGTTAATAAGCAAGAACCCTTCCGTATCCTTAGTTATGATATTACCTCTTCTGTAGGGGATAAAGTGGCTTGCAAAGCAAAGACTGAGTTCAAGGGAGAGATTTTTGAAATCCAAGGAGAAGGTAATGGTCCTTTGAGTGCTTTTATTCAAGCTATGCATGTACATCACTGGAATGGTTTTCAAATCGAGAACTTCAGCGAACAATCTATAGGTGGTGGAACTGAAACAGAAGCTGCTGCTTACATTCAGATAAAAGACAATATGGGGAGAACTTTCTGGGGAGCAGGAAGAAATACGGATAGTACTGCTGCTTCTCTTCTTGCTTTGGTTAGTGCCTTCAATAGATCTCAAGGATAGTAATATAAGAAAAGGGCAAAAAAAAAATGGGAGCGTGAAAGCGCTCCCCCCCCTTTTTTTATTAATTGCATCATAGATTTTTATATATAACTATTTTTAATTCATTCCCAATATATTTTGTCTTCGTTTTATTAATTCACACTTTTATATAAAAACTTTTAATTGTTGTTTTTTTTTAACTAAGCTCATATTATCCTCAGTGAGGCCTTATTCGAATAGAACTAATGGTTAAATTTGTTAGAACGATAGTGGAAATATAAAAAATAATTTTAGGTATATAATATCAAGGATAAGGAGGATATATTGCGTGTTCTAGTTATTGGTACGTGGGTAGAATCTCTGTTCTGGGCTGCTTATTTGAAATCTGTTGGTGAAGATGTAGCTTTGTTTGTTGATCCCAGGGAAAGGAATACGTTAAGAGAAGAGGGTATTCTTTTAGTCAATGACTATAATAATGAAGAACTCCGTATATTCCTGCCAATACTGACAATCGCTGAAAATGAAGGTTATGACCTTATTATCGCTAATAAGAATCAAGATATTTCGCAACACAACTTATCGGGGCATATGACTATTCTCTATAATTCCTATATATCAGGACAGAAAAAAGAGCATTCAATGGTTAGTCTTTTCCCTCTTTATCAAGACAAGAATACAGTTCATTTCTGGCTATATAAAAAAAATAACAAGTTATTCCCTTTGGAAGTCTATGTTGATAAGGATATCGCCGGTGTTTCCCGCATTTTTAACAAGGGCGCTATCATATCGGGAGTCAAAAGCAAACAAGTATGGCTTCAAACCTGGAATAAGCACTGGCGTAATATACTTTTGTATAATTTATTGAATGAATCGGACGATTATCCTTTAGATTTGGAAAAAGAAGATGTGGACCGTGTATTTAGAGCAGCAAAAGAGGGGGATAAGTGGAGCCAAAGTAAGTACGGCCAGAGGTTATCTGCTTCTTATCGATTAGCCTCTATGGACCAGTTAGGTTTAGGTTTTTCGCGTATTAAGAACGAGTATGCTAATGAAGAATATCTAGAATTTTATAGGCATTATCTTAGATCCAGTATTTCGACATCGATTAACTGGATATTAAACTGGTACGCCAGTGGTCGGGATTATCTGAAAGAGACGCCCTTGTTGACTTTTTATCTTCACAGGGCTCAAAAAAAGTTAGATAGAGTTTATTAAGGATTTTATGTTACCCCTTTTAAGGGCTTCCCTTAGAATCATACATATATCCTCCATATTTTCTTGATCCTCTGGGGTGAATCGTGATTCTTGGGGACTATCGATATCCAGAACTCCAATAATTTTGTTATCTATCTTAATAGGAATTACCAGTTCTGAACGGCTATCACTATCACAGGCTATATGACCTGGGAAACTATGGACATCATCGATACGCATGGTTTTGTCTTCTTTAACGGCAGTACCACACACCCCTACCCCAAAGGGGATCTCAATACAAGCTGGCTTTCCCTGGAAGGGGCCTAGAGTCAGGTTCTCAGATGTCTCTGGTTTTAGGTAGAACCCTACCCAGTTTACCATTGGTAATGCGTGGTATAGTAGGGATGATATATTGCTTAAGTTAGCTAGGGCAGAACCTATCCCTTCTGTGAGAGCCTTGGTCTGTTTCTTCAATAGATCATAATTGAGATCGCTATCTGTATTATCTTGTAAGGAAAACATGGCCATAATATAGTCAAACTTATACTATATGAAAAGACTAATTGGCCTTTCTTTTCATATTGTCTATAGTATGTAGGCAATTTTTTAGTTATTTGAATAATAAGGAATATATATGAAATTCAAGGGCATCGTATTGGTGTATATACTGTTGAATATGCCACTCATTGCACAGGATATATTGGCATCGACCTCTTTGACCCAGGCCTTCGCCCTAGCTGCTGGTGTGAGAGCTGTGAAGTGTTTAGCGCCTGTGGATAGTCAAAATCCTGCTGAGTATAAGCTTACAGGGAAGGATCTCAAAAGTATTAGTCAATCGGATTATCTAATCTTTTCCGGTTATGAGGCTATGGTTAAGCAGATAACGACAGGTACAAAAGTTAATTATGTGATACCTATAAAAACAGATTTGTCTATTGATACAATAAAAGAGTCTCTATTATCTATAGCTCATGTTTTTGGATCGGAAAAACAGGCTCGTATTTCCATTGAAGAAATTCAGACAGTCTATAGTAAAGCTAAGCAGACCTTATCCCAACAATCCATTATCAGAGATCCAGTTCTTGTTAATGTAAAGTACCAAGCTTTGGCTAATGAATTAGGATTAAATGTGATTGGTCTCTTTGGCCCTGATAAATTAACCGCTCAACAGCTCCAGGGAATGTCTCAAACCAATGCTAAGTATATCATTGATGATTCTAATTATCCTGTTGGGAAAGTCTTGTTGGCAGATCTTCCAGGAACGGGGTATATAAGTTGGATCCGATTTCCTGGGATAGAGGGGACAAAAACCCTTTCTGATGTCATTGAATACAATGTAAGGTCACTGGTTAGTGGATATTAAGGCTCTTACCTCTTTATATTTCTCTTTTTTTAAAATATCAGGTTTCACACTTGGAGGGGGAATGGTTATGTTGCCCCTTATGGAGGAGGAGTTTGTTCATAAGAAGCAACTCCTGGACCCTAAGCAAATGCTAGATGTGTATGCCTTAACTCAATCTATGCCTGGTGTGATTGCTATCAATAGTTCTTTGCTCATTGGTTATTGGGTAGCAGGTATAATGGGATCTCTTGTTTCTGTTCTTGCCGTATTAACCCCATCGGTTATTATTATTACAGCCCTAGCGGAAATCATCCAAAGATTGAGTAGTCTTGTTCTTGTAGATTATGCCTTCACAGGGGTGAGAGCAGGAGTGACGGCTATCATGTTAGTCATGTTAATTAAGCTTGGTAAAAAAGTAATTCATTCCTGGAAGGAACTTTTATTAGCCGCCTTAGCTTTTATTGCTGTAGAGACCTTTGGCATTCATCCTATTCTGGTTATTCTTATATCAGGAATATTGGGCTTTGTTTTCTTTAGAAATGAGGAAACAAAATGACCATTTATCTTCAGTTAATTTGGGTCTTTGGCAAAATCGGCGCCGTAACTTATGGTGGTGGTTATGCTATGATATCTTTATTTCTTCAGGAAGTTGTTAGCAGGGGATGGGTTACTCCTGAAGATTTTGCCAATATTGTTGCTGTTTCACAGATGACTCCTGGCCCTATTGCTATGAATACGGCTACCTATACTGGTAAATTAACAGGAGGAATTTTTGGGGCTATTATTGCTTCATTGAGTTTGGCTATTCCTCCTATGATTTATTTGTTTATATTGCTTAAGGCTTCAAAGTATCTGGGACAATCTAGTAAATTAAAACCTTTTATAAAGGGGGTGAGAGTCGCCTCTATTGGTATGATTGGTACTGCTGTACTTTTTTTTGCAGAAAATTCCGTGTTCAGTACTGAGTTGCCATTGAATTTGTCTTTATATAAGGGGCTATCAAGTATTAGGGATTTGATATCTCCATGGATGTCTCTGGGGGTACACCTTCCTGCTTTACTAATTGCGCTATTGATATTTGTATTGTCTAAGAAATTTAACTGGAAACCAATTCCCTCAATAGGTTTATCTGTTGTATTGGGGATGGGGCTGTTTAGCTTCTTTTAGTCATGTCTTATGATTTAGAATTTTAAAAAACTTTTTGTTTGCTACATATAGTTTTTTGAAAACTTCATAGTTCTTATCGTAGGCTTTGGCAAGCTGAGGATCCGGTTCAAATCTATTGGATACTTTTAAGGCTCTAGCCGCTTTGTCAATATCAGTGATTAGGCCTAAACCTACTGCTGCAACTATGGCTGCACCAGTTGTCCCTGCATATTGTGGATGTTCAGGAATCTCTATGGGACGTTGAAGGATGTCTGCCATCATTTGTCCTATATAGGCGTTTTGTGCTCCACCTCCTACATAACGAATTACTTTGTTGGTTTTTGTCGTTTTCTCAATTGACTCCAGTAGCCATCGTTCGTTGAATATAATTCCTTCTACAACAGCTCTGATCATTGCTCTCTTACCTGTATCCAGACTTAGATTAAAAAATATACCCCTTGAATTAGGATCTTCAACAGGGCTTCTATTGCCATGTAACCATGGTGTGAAAATGACTCCGTGGGATCCTGGTGGGACTTTTGATATTTCTTCAACAAGAAAATCGAATAAATTATCGTAGATCGTTTCTGGATCGTCTACTACTGTTTTTGTATCCAGATAGAGGTCAATTTCGTCTAGTGCCAAATGATCTCTAACCCATTCTAGACATTTACCGGCTGTTTCTTGTTCAGCAAAGAAATTGAAGTACCCCAACTTTGATGCAGGAACAGAGGCTATCATGGCATTAATGTCCAGTTTTCTTGAGTCTGAATAGGTGGAAACCCAGCCTGATGTCCCTGTGTACACATGGGTATCTCCAGGATCAACAGAGCCTGCTCCTAATCCTATCAAGCAAGCATCTCCTCCAGATCCAAAGACCTGGATTTCTCCGCTAAGATCAAGCTCATTAAGGATGTCGGTTTTGACCTGACCAACGCAGGCTGAAGTTTCCACCACAGGAGGTAAGTGTTCCTTATTTATCTTATATTTTCGTATTAGTGTATTATCCCATTGATAACGTCCGGGACGAGTGTCATATAAAAAGGTTGTAAAAGCGGTATCTGTGGTCATAATAGCTTTACCTGTCAGTCGGAATATAAGATATTCCTTTACATCTAACCAATATTTGACTTTACTAAATAGGTCCGGCTCATTTTCTTTAACCCATAAATATTTCCATATAGGATCCTTAACACTGGCAGGCACAGCTCCATTTACCCATAAGCCACGGAGAACATCTACACGAATATCTGCCACTTGAGGTCCGGCTGTCATGAAACGTTTTTTCTGTTCTTCTGCTCTCGTATCAAGATAACTCATCGCAGGCCGTAAGGCTTGTCCTTTATCATCACAAAGCACTAAGCCTTGCATTTGTGAGCAAAAGGCTATGGCTCCTATATCAGTTTTGGGTACATTGGCTTTCTTAAGGACAATCGGAATGGTATCTTTAATAGCTTGCCACCACATGTCGGGATTCTGTTCCACTTTGCCCCCTTCCAGGATGGTGAGAGGGTAGGTTTTGCTTGTAGACGCTGATAGTGTGAGTCCTTTTCTGTAGGTATAGATACAGGTTTTCAATCCTGTGGTTCCTACATCAAAAGTGAGTACGTGTTTATTCATTAGTGACTCCAAGGGAATTGCTAATAAACTCTGTTAGAGCCTCTTTTAGTGTTTCATCATTATCTACATTCTCTTTGTGAAGGAAGACTTTCATTCGTTCCCTGTAATAAGCATTAACATAGCTGAATTGAAGAGTTAGTAGTAAGTTATCAATAAAAAAGGCAAGATAGTGAGGTTCTCCCTTGTTGGTTATGATTCCTTTTTTCTGATAATAAGATATGAGTTCCGTATAGTATCTAGCTGTTATCGTTTCCATTTCACTACTGAGTCTATCTGCAATGCTATTATTTCCTTCTGCTGTTAATTCAGCATATAACAATATAGAGTCAGGATTTCTGCGGCTATGAACTTGTACTGCTTCAATGAGGTTTTCTATCTTGCCAAGGAAACTCGTCTCTAACATAGCATTTTTTTCAATGACCACTTCCAGTTCCCGTCTTCCTCTATGAACAGTCGCGAGGAATAGATTTTCTTTTGTTCCAAAGTACTGATAAAGACTTCCTACTGAAATTCCAATGTTTTTTGCTATTACATTAATATTGGCCCCTACATAACCTTTTTGGGCGAACTCTTTTCCTGCATAACTAAGAATGCGTTCTTTTTTCTGAGTTGATATTCTGTCAAATAGAGGAGTACCATAAATCATTGTTTCTCCAATTGTTTTTGACTCATTTTGCTATATTTTGTTTTGTATATAAAACGCATCAGTATTCTTTCAAAGAGAGTAATAGGATGTCCTTTACCAACAATATTTGCTTCTATATAGCTTCGTGCTGATTTTTCTAAGACCATTTGGATGGCGAGACTTTCAGATTTGGTTGGTCCGAGACAAAGAGCCCCTTTATTTTTGATAAAGAGGGCATTTCGTTCTTTTATTTTTATATGATCTGAATCGATAAAGTAGGGAGCCTCTATTCCTATAAGTTGGGCCATATCATCTAGAAGGGGAATTAGCTTTTTCCCCATTTCAGAATAGGCTTGTGTATAGGGCCATTTTGACCAAATGATAGTATTGATGTCAGGTCTTTGGGCAAATACCTTGTTTATCCATTCTGGATTTTCTTCAGTATTTGAGTAAGTTTTAGATAGTTCTTCCCTTAAGGGACTCATCAATTCTTGAGCTTTATGATAGGCAGAATAGATATCATTGGTTCTAGGAAGTTTATTAGAGTAAGATTTGATAAATTGTACGGACTTATTTTCCAGATCAAGAGCTTCTTTCACTGCTTGTTCAATAGTAGATCCTGTACAAATAGTACCATGATTGGCTAAGAGAATACTTCCGTTCACCCATTCTGTTCTGGATCGTAACAGTGAAGCTGCTTTTCTAGCCAGTTTTGCTGTAGTGGGTAAGGCATAAGGAACACATGGTGTATCTTCATTTAGATCTAATCTGGCAGCTGCTATTGCAGAAGCTGCTGGTTGGTGAGTATGAATGATAGCATTTATCTTCGGATGCTCTTTGTATATATTGGCATGTAACCCTTTTTCGGAGCTTGGTTTTGTCATTCCTGTCCATGATAAATCATCTATTGATATTACAGAAATGTGTTCTACCTTTATGTCTTTATAGAAAACGCCGCTTGGAGTAATGGCAAAGGATTTCTCATCGATTCTTATACTAATATTGCCCCAGGTACGGGCAACAAGCCCAGCTTGAAGTAATTGAACTCCTGTATCACATAACAACTGTTTTATTTGAGCCAGGGTCATTTTAGACTCCTTCTATATTCTGAAATACTCTTTCGAACCGATTAAGAGCCTCGTCAATTATGGAATCCGTTTGCATTGCATTTGTATAAAGGCGACTACCTGCTAAAGTAACTATACCCTCGGCCATATAGGCTGCTCCCATTTCTTCCATTGCGTTTTTTCTAAGTTTTGCTTCCTTTATGGTGGAAGCAATCTTCCAAGGTTTTTTTAGATCAACATGGAGTAAGATTGTTCCTACTGATTCCAAATGACATATGGATCCCTGGTTGAAGGCAACGAAAGGGAGGGCGTATTTGTCAATAAGTTTTTGAAGCCCCTTGGTTAGTCTATCTCCTGCTTTTCCTGCTGTCACACAGGCTTTTGTTTCGTGGATTTTCTTAAGAGTGTAATATCCCGCTAAGGAAGAAAGAGGGTTAGCTGCCATGGTACCACCAACCAAGGCCTTTTTATGTCCAGCTTGAATGCCTGCTGCCAGATATTTCATATATTGTTCTTTACCACCAATCCCACCAGCTGCTGGATAACCTCCTGCTACAACTTTACCGAATACTGTTAAATCTGGTTGTACTCCAAAATAACCTTGAGCTCCACTCATTCCGATTCTAAATCCAGTTACCACTTCATCATAAATAAGGAGTGAGCCGTATTTATCACAAAGCTTTCTTACTCCCATATTAAAATCATAATCTAAAGGTCTTGTTCCAGACTCTGGTCCTATTGGTTCAATTAATACAGCAGCTGTCCCTCCACGGAGTTGATTTCTTCTGAGAACACGTTCCAGTGATTTAAGATCATTTGGGAAAAACTCCTGAGTATATTTGAAAACATGTCGTGGAACACCATGGGCTTCCATATGCATAGTTCCGGGTATTCTTATCCCGTAAGCTAATTGGTCAGACCATCCATGATAAGCTCCCCCCATTTTGATTATGTTTTTCTTTTTTGTAGCAAGACGAGCCACTCTTATAGCCGCCATATCTGCTTCTGTTCCTGAGCCTAGCATTCTGAACATGTCCACAGAAGGTACATGTTCTGAGATTAGTTTTGCCAACTTCATTTCATATTCATGAAAAAGACCTGTAACAGGCCCTGTTGTATTAAGAAGGTTAATAACTTTTTCTCTGATATCAATAGGATTTGAACCTAGAACAGTAGGTCCTCCTGCCTGTAAAAAGTCGATATATGTGTTTCCATCAAGATCTTCAAGATAAGCCCCTTCTGCTTTCGTGAATACTAATGGGAAGGGATGATTAAAAGCCAGGTTATGCTGTACTCCTCCCGGAATGTATTTCATAGCTTCGGTAGTCATGGCTTTGGATTTTGCGCATTTCTTTTCATAATACTCACTAATATATTCTTTCAACTTATCTTTTTTTATGGAGCGAATAGGTTGGTCTAAAAGGGTATATAGCTTCTTGTATATTGCCTGTGTGTCATGGTATTCGGATATTGAGAAATCGGACATTACATTCTCCTTATAAAAGTGAGCAGTCACTCATTTTTGCTAATCTTATTATACAAGGAGTTTGATTTTTGCTGTCAATAGTAGAAATGTTTTATTTGTATATATACTTAATTGTTGTTTATTCCATGATAGATCTCCTCTGAAATAATAAGAAAATTAACATTCCTAAATTAATTTGACTGGTAAAAAAAGGGGGTGTATTATAGCGTAAACGTACACGCAAATGATGAAGGAAAATATAGTGGCTAAAGTTATTGGATTGGATTTTGGTAGTGATTCTGTTAGGGCTGTAATAGTAAACACTGACTCTGGTGAGTTACTTTCCCAGGCTGTTTGCTATTATCCCCGTTGGCGCAAAGGACAATACTGTGAACCTTCGAAAAACATTTTTCGTCAGCATCCATTAGATTATATAGAATCTATGGAGACTGTGATTAAAGAAGCTTTGAAGCAGTGTCCTTCTTCTGTGGCCGAGGAAATAATTGGTATTGGTGTTGATACAACAGGATCTACTCCTGTATTAGCAAATAGTGACGGTGTCCCCTTAGGACTACTTAATGAGTTTGAGAATGATCCTGATGCTCTGTTTATTTTATGGAAAGATCATTCCTCTGTAGATGAAGCAGCAGAAATCAATAAGATGGCCCGTAAATGGGATGGTATTGATCCTACAGCTTATGTTGGAGGTATCTATAGTTCTGAATGGTTTTGGGCCAAAACTCTTCATATTATTAGGCAGAATGACAAGGTAGCTAAAGCTGCCAGTACTATCATTGAACACTGTGATTGGATTCCTGCTTTATTAACAGGTGTTAAGGATATGAGAGAGATAAAACGAAGTCGATGCGCTGCAGGACACAAGGCCTTATGGAATGAGAATTTTGATGGTTATCCATCTGAAGATTTTTTTGCTCAGTTAGATGAACGATTGATACCTCTTGTGAGGTCCTTAGGAACTGAAACCTACACTTCAGATAAAAGTGCTGGCTCTATCTCTTTAGAATGGGCTCAAAGATTAGGAGTTCCTGAAACTTGTCATATTGCTGTTGGTGCTTTTGATGCTCATATGGGCGCTGTCGGTGCTGATGTTCGGTCTTATCAGTTAGCTAAGGTCATGGGGACTAGTACTTGTGATATTTTAGTTGCACCTCCTCAGGACATCAAGAAAGATGAGATTTTGGTTGAAGGTATTTGTGGCCAGGTTGATGGATCTGTTCTCCCCGGCTTGGTAGGCTATGAGGCTGGACAATCCGCTTTTGGTGATGTCTACGCATGGTTTAAAAAACTACTGCTATGGCCTCTAACATTATTGGAGCAAAATGATGATTTTACAGAATCTGAAAAAATAAAAACCTATCTCGAGGATAATATTATCCCCTCACTGGAGAAAGAGGCTAATCAAATCAATCCAAAAGAAAGTGGGGTTATTGCTCTGGATTGGTTAAATGGTCGAAGAACCCCTGATGCTGATCAGAGATTGAAAGGGGCTATTACAGGACTTAGTTTGGGTACGGATGCACCGCGCATTTATAGGGCTCTTGTCGAATCGACTGCTTTTGGTTCTAAAGCCATTGTTGATAGATTTCGTAGTCAAGGAATTCCCATCAATTCGGTCATTGCTTTGGGAGGTGTTTCTCAAAAAGCAGAACTTGTCATGCAGATAGTGGCAGATATCCTTGACATGGATATCTCTGTTTCTGCTGCTGATCAAGCTTGTGCTTTGGGAGCGGCGATGTTTGCCTCTGTAGCTGCTGGCAAATTCACAAATCTGGATGATGCTCAAAATAAAATGAGCGCTGGTTTTTCTAAAGTCTATAAACCTGATCCAAAGATGGTTGAAGTATATAAAGAAATCTATAAGCAATATCAGCTTGTTGGTAATTGTGAAGAGCAATTAGTTGAATTACGTAAGGAAGCTTAAGGAGTTATTATGAGAATTAGCAATAAAAAAATATGGTTTATTACAGGCAGTCAGGATCTATACGGAGAAGATACTTTGAAAGAAGTAGCCCGTCATTCAAAACAAATGGTTGGAGAATTGAATGAGTCTGCTAATTTACCTGTCGAGCTCTTATGGAGACCTACTGTACTAACTTCAGAAGGAATTGCGAAAGCATTAACTGAAGCAAGTGCTGACGAAGATTGTATTGGTGTTGTTACTTGGATGCACACATTTTCACCTGCTAAAATGTGGATTAAAGGTTTATCCCTATTAGCAAAACCACTGGCTCATCTTCATACTCAATTTAATAGAGACATCCCCTGGGATAGTATTGATATGGATTTTATGAACCTCAATCAGAGTGCTCATGGTGATCGGGAATATGGATATATTGGCGCCAGAATGCGGATTAAGAGGAAAATAATTGCTGGCTATTGGAAAGATAAGAGTATTCAAGGAGAACTCGGCCAATGGATGAGAGCCGTCGTAGGTTGGGATGATTTACAGAATTTACGAGTCGCCCGCTTTGGGGACAATATGCGAAATGTGGCTGTAACTGAAGGTGATAAAGTCGAGGTCCAAATCAAGATGGGAATTCGGGTTGATGGTTATGGGATTATGGACCTGGTAGACGTTGTAAATCAAATATCTGATAAATCGGTAGATGAACAGTATAAGCAATATCAACAAAAGTTCCAAATATCTGATGATATAATCAATAATTCTTTGTCTGTAAAGAGGATAAAAGAACAGGCCAAGATTGAATTAGGTTTGCGTAAATTCTTAGAAGATGGTGGCTTTGGTGCTTTTACTACCACATTTGAAGATCTTCATGGATTGCCTCAGCTCCCCGGTTTGGCTGTGCAGAATTTGCTTTCTGATGGTTACGGATTTGGGGCAGAAGGTGATTGGAAACACGCTTCTATGGTGAGAGCGCTTAAAACTATGGCAAAAGGCTTAGGCGGTGGTACGTCTTTTATGGAAGATTATACTTATCATATGGATCCTAATGATAAAATGGTCTTAGGAGCTCATATGCTTGAAATCTGTCCGTCCATTGGTAATCCTAATATAAAACCCAAATTAGAGGTTCATCCTTTGGGAATAGGAGATAAAGATGATCCTGCTAGATTAGTATTTGATGGTGATGGTGGTAATGCTATCAACGTATCCCTTGTTGATATGGGTAATCGATTAAGATTAATTGTCAATGAAGTAGACGCAATAAAACCAACGATTCCTATGCCCAAATTACCAGTTGCTCGCGTATTGTGGAAACCAAAACCAGATTTTAAGACCGGTTTAGAAAGCTGGATTAAGGCAGGAGGGGCTCACCATACTGTTTTTTCTACAGCTCTAAATTATAATCACATAGCTGATTTGGCAAATATTCTGGATATGGAGCTTATTCGAATTGGAGAAGGGACTACAAGCAAAGAGTTAGATACCGATCTTATTCTTAGTGAATTGGCAGCAAAGCTAAGGTAATAACAATGAAGACAGTAAAAGAATTAAAACAGGAAGTTTTAGAGGCTAATAAACAAATACCAGAATTAAAATTAGCTATTTTTACTTTTGGTAATGTATCAGCGTATTATCCAGAACTTGGTTTGGTCGGGATAAAACCAAGTGGAGTAAGTTATGATAAATTGAAAGCTGATGATATTGTGGTATTGGATCTTGAAGGAAATATAAAAGAGGGGACATTGCGTCCCTCTAGTGATACTCCTACTCATCTTCATTTGTATAGACACTTTCCTGATATTGGAGGTGTTGTTCATACCCATTCAACTCATGCCACTGCATGGGCTCAGGCAGGACGCTCTATTCCTGTATACGGAACGACTCATGCAGATCATTCCCCTGTTGCTATACCATGTGCTCCTATAATGAGTGAAGATCGTATTATGAAAGACTATGAAGTCGAAACGGGGTTGCAGATTACGGAATATCTTAAAGCGCAAAATATCAATCCTGAATATTGTCAGATGGTATTGATTGAAGGTCATGGACCCTTTACTTGGGGGGCGACTCCTTCGAAAGCTCTATATAATGCGGCTGTATTAGAGGAACTTGCTCAAATGGCAAAACTTACAGAGTCTATATATGGAGGTCAGAAGAACGGATTACCCGAATATTTAGTTCAGAAACACTTTCAGAGAAAGCATGGTCCAAATGCCTATTATGGACAGAAGTAGATCCTTTTTTTATATTACCTTATCAAATCGAACTGAGGCTAAGTAATATGAATAAGGTGACAATAAAAGACATTGCTAAACTGGCAGGAGTATCAATAGGTACGGTTGATAGAGTTTTGCATAATAGAGGCCGTGTAAGTGATGATACGAAGACAAGGATTCTCAGTATCATTGAAGAAACTGGTTTTACGCTGGATTTTATGGCCTCTAGATTAAAACAGAAAAACAATGTCACCTATGGCGTTATTATGCCCAATTTGGATCAGGATTCTGGATATTGGCAACTTTGTTATAATGGTTTTAAAGAAGCTGAAAAGGATTTGAACCCTCTTGGGGTATCTGTCAAATTCTTTCACTTCAATAGGTTTGATGAAGTGAATATTCAGGATACTCTTAACTTAGCTTCCGAGCTCAATTTATCAGGGTATATACTAGCTCCTGTAAGACCTTCCCTTTTTAAGTCCGCGATTCGCGAAGGTAAATTGGGAAGGAATATCATTCTATTCGATAGTAACCTTCCGGGTATTGAACAAGAGATTGAGTTGGAAACATTTTGCTATATTGGTCTAGATGATTATCAATCCGGTAAACTTGCTGGTCGTTTATTGCATTTGCTTATTGATGAAAAGGCTCATGTGATAGTGGTAGACATATCTGAAAAGGATAATCACCTAAAAGAACGAATAAATGGATTTTGTCAATTTTTTACTAAAAATCCGGATAAAAGAGTGTTTTCTGTTATTGGCTCTGATACGGATAACTTAAAAGATGCTCAGCTCTTGATTGAACCCTTTTTTAGAAACCCTAGTCACGAACAGCCTGGTCTTTTTGTTCCTAATGCCACTACACATTTATATGTTTCTGCTTGTGAAGCTTTAGGATATAAAGAGATTAAGGTTGTTGGTTATGATGTTGTTGAGAGTAACAAGCAGATGTTAAAAGATGGTAGGATAGAGTTTATTTTATCACAACGCCCTGCTGTTCAAGCTATTTTTGCTCTTCAGAATATGCACCGAAGTCAAGGTCTTAAGCAACATATTGATGATAAGGTTCTTCTCCCTGTTGATATAATTACAAAAGAAAACTTACATTAATCCTTTTATGTTTGATGCGTTAACGAACACATTTTCATTGACAGGCCTATAATCCCGACTTACCATGAATGTAGTTTCATGGGTGAAATATTAATCAGATTTCGTGTACGGCCCCCCATGAGAAAATCAACAAAAGGAGAAAAGTATGAAAAGATTTATAGGAATTGTCATACTGATATTTTCTGTACTCTTGCTCATTTCAGGATGTAATGGGAAAGATGGTGGAGGAGAACAAATAGTAGGAATTGCCATGCCCACACAATCCTCTCAAAGATGGATTCAAGATGGTGGATACATGAAGGATATCCTTGAAGAGCGTGGTTATAAGGTAGATCTTCAATATGCAGAAGATAATATTGATGCCCAGGTTGCACAGATTGAAAATATGATTGTTAAAGGGGCTAACTGCTTAGTGATTGCTGCCATAGATGGGGCTGCTTTATTTAATGTTTTAGAACAAGCAGCTCAAAATGATGTTAAGATTATAGCTTACGATAGACTTATCGTGAACTCACCACATGTAAGTTATTATGCAACCTTTGACAATTTCAAAGTTGGAGTTCTACAGGGATCCTATATCATTAAAGCACTAGAACTGGCCTCTGGTTCAGGTCCATACAATATAGAATTATTTGCTGGTTCTCCTGATGATACTAATGCATATTACTTCTTTGATGGTGCCATGAGTGTTCTTCAACCTTATGTTGATAAAGGTCAATTAGTGATACCTTCTGGTCAAACTAATTTTGATCAGGTAGCCACACTTCGATGGGATGGGGTTGTCGCTCAACAAAGAATGGATAACTTATTAGCTGCTTATTATACAGATAAACATGTTGACGCTGTACTTTCTCCTTATGATGGTTTGTCCATTGGAATCTTGTCAGCTCTTAAATCTGTTGGTTATGGTTCCACAAAGGATATCCCTGTAGTAACAGGACAAGATGCTGAAATACCTTCAGTCAAATCTATCTTAGCTGGTGAACAGGCTCAAACTGTATTTAAAGATACAAGAACTCTTGCGAAAAGAGCTGCTGATATGGTTGATGCTGTTTTAAGTGGTGGAACTCCTGAAATCAATGACACAAAAACCTATAACAATGGTGTTAAAGTCGTTCCTTCTTATCTTGAAGAACCTGTTTCCGTTGATATTAATAATTGGGAATCTGCATTGGTTGACTCTGGTTATTACACCAAAGCTCAATTGGGAATGTAGAGTATTTATTTAAATGGGAGGATGTTTTCTACATCCTCCTCTTGTCTGGGGTAATTAAATGGCAAACAATTTATTAGAGATGAGAAACATTACAAAAAAGTTTGCCGGTGTGACTGCTCTACATGAAGTAAGTTTATCTGTAATCAGTCAGGAAATCCATGCCATTGTAGGTGAGAATGGAGCCGGAAAATCTACATTAATGAAAGTGTTATCAGGAGTCCACCCACATGGTTCTTTTGATGGACAAATATTTTTGGACGGTAATGAGTGTATTTTCAAGGATATTAAGGACTCCGAAAAGCTTGGTATAGTAATTATTCACCAGGAACTGGCTTTAATTCCTTATCTTTCCATAGCTGAGAATATTTTTTTGGGAAATGAAAACGCAAATAAAGGCGTTATTGACTGGAATAAAACTTCTCAGAAGGCAGAAACATTATTAAAAAAAGTTGGTTTAGAAGAAAATCCCGCATCTCTAATAGGGAATATTGGCGTAGGAAAACAACAGTTAGTTGAAATAGCTAAAGCTTTATCAAAAGATGTAAAGCTTCTTATTCTTGACGAACCTACAGCTGCCCTAAATGATGAAGAATCAAATAATCTATTGGATCTTTTAATTGAACTAAAAAAGGAAGGGGTTACTTCCATATTAATCACACATAAGTTAAATGAAATTGAAAAAGTAGCAGACCACATAACAGTTATTCGTGATGGAAAAGTTATTGAAACCATGAATAAACAGGATGGTGGTTTTCTTGAAGACAGGATAATCAAGAGTATGGTTGGTAGAGAAATTACCGATCGTTGGCCAGAGCGGAATAATGTTATTGGGGACGAGATATTTAGAGTTGAAAATTGGACCGTCTATCATCCTCAGCATGAGAATAGAAAAGTCGCTGACAGTGTATCTTTTTCTATTAATAAAGGAGAAGTTGTTGGCTTTGCAGGATTAATGGGAGCCGGGCGTACAGAGATAGCCATGAGTTTGTTTGGTAAATCTTACGGTCAGAAACATTCTGGTAAAGTATTTATTAAAGAGAAAGAGGTAAATGTAAGTACAGTAAATAAATGTATTGATAATGGATTTATTTATCTCACAGAGGATCGAAAGGAATATGGTTTAGTACTCATTAATGATATTAAAAAGAATATCTCCCTGGCTAATTTAAATAAAATTAGTCGATTTAAAGTTATTAATCCTAATTTAGAGATTCTTGAAGCAGAAAAATATAGAAATAAACTTGCCGTTCGTTCAACTGGTTTAGATCAGGTTGTGGATAGTTTATCAGGAGGAAATCAGCAGAAAGTTGTATTGAGTAAATGGTTGATGTCAGCTCCAGATGTACTTGTGCTTGATGAGCCTACAAGGGGAATTGATGTAGGGGCCAAATATGAGATCTATACTATCATTAATGAGTTAGCATCTGAAGGAAAAGGAATCCTTATTATCAGTTCGGAGATGCCAGAACTTCTTGGTATGTGTGATCGCATTTATGTTGTTAATGATGGTGAGATTGCCGGTTGTCTTGAGCGAAGATACGCTAGTCAAGAGGCAATTATGAAAACAATCATGAATCACCAAAAACAATCTAAAACTTTCAAGGAGTATGTTTGATGAATCAGTTGAGTAATTATTTCAAGAATAATATGAGACAAAATGGAATGGTCTTGGCTCTCATATTCATAATGCTTTTATTTCAGTCATTAACTGGTGGAATCCTGTTTCGCCCTATGAATATCAATAATATCGTTCTTCAAAACGCTTATGTCCTTATACTGGCAACTGGTATGCTTCTTTGTATATTGACTGGTAATATTGATCTCTCAGTAGGGTCTGTTGTAGCTTTTGTTGGGGCGATTTCTGCTATTATGATGGTGGACTGGGGGCTTCCTGTCGGTATGACAATCGGTTTTGCGTTGATTATAGGTATTTTAGTAGGTGCTTTTCATGGTTACTTTATTGCCTATATGCGAATACCTGCTTTTATAGTAACACTAGCAGGTATGCTTATTTGGCGTGGACTAACGATGGTAATCCTTAAAGGACAAACCAAGTCTCCATTTGAAAAGAGTTTTCAATCTATTGCTGCTGGTTATTTGCCAGGGAACAATTTTGAGATATTTGGTCTTAATGCGGTCGCTGTCATATTAGGAATAGTAGCATCTGTTATTGTGGTCTTGATGAGCCTTAATAGACGTAGTAGTAAAGTTAAGTATGGCTTTGATGTTGTTCCGTTTTGGATTGAGTTTGTAAAATTAGCAATCATGGTTGTAGCTATCAATCTTCTTAGTATTAGCTTAGCTCAGTATAACGGTATTCCTATTGTTCTTATCTTACTTATCTTTCTGGTCGCTGTTTATTCTTTTATCACACAGAGAACTGTTTTTGGCCGTCATGTTTATGCTCTCGGGGGAAATGAAAAAGCCGCAAAGTTATCCGGTGTGAAGACGAAAAGAGTTATGTTCTTAGTTTACACCAATATGGGCCTGCTCTCCGCCTTAACAGGTTTAGTAGTTGCTGGACGACTAAATGCAGCAACCCCAAAAGCTGGTAATATGTTTGAACTAGATGCTATAGCCTCATGTTTTATAGGGGGTGCTTCTGCATCCGGTGGTATTGGTACTATCATAGGTGCTATTGTCGGCGGTCTTGTAATGGGCGTTTTAAATAACGGAATGTCTATTATGGGCGTAAGTGTTGATTGGCAGCAGGCTATCAAAGGTTTAGTTCTTCTTCTTGCTGTCTTTTTTGATGTTCTTGCTAAAAAGAAAAGTCAAAGTAACTAGAAGTTATATAGGAGGGTTGTTACAACAGTATCATTTCATTTGTAGCGACCCTTTTATTTAGATTCATCTTTTTTGATAGGTATTAATAGACAAACATTCCAACAATATTCTTAAATTGCATATCCACGGTATTTTATTTATAATGCTTGTAGGAGGATAATTTGTCCTACAAACTAGAATTAGAATCATTATTTAAAAAATCATTAGAATCTGTAGACCCATATTCTTTAATTAAAAGTCGATGTCATCTTACAAATGATGAACTTAATTTACTTGATCATACAGGTAAAGACTCACATATATCTTTAAATAATTTTGATCGCATTATACTACTGGGAATTGGTAAGGCGGCGTCCTCTATGACTCTTGCTATGGAAGAACTCTTAGGCAAGAGGATAAGTGATTCTCTTGTCATAACAAAAAAAAATCATACTATTCAAGGTTTAAAGTCACCCTATATCGAAGCTGGTCATCCCATTCCTAATGAGAATAGTTTGGTTGCTTCTCAACGGGTCAGAGCCCTGTTGGAAGGAACCTGTGAAACTGATTTGGTCATTGTTCTCTTATCTGGGGGGGCTTCTGCTTTGTTAACATCCCCTTTTTGTAATGAAGATATTACTCTAAGTCTTAGTGATATTATGGATACAACTCAAAAATTGCTTGACTGTGGGGCCCCCATAGAGGAAATCAATCAAATCCGTAAGCACTTAAGTAATGTAAAGGGAGGACGGCTAATGGAGATGCTATTTCCTGCTTCTTGTCTAACCCTTACTTTATCTGATGTGATATCAAATGATCTTTCCATTATAGGGAGTGGAATCACTGTACCTGATCCGTCTACCTATAAAGATTGTTTATCTATCCTAGAAAAGTATGATCTCCCATTAGGTGCTAATGTAATGTCTCTGTTCATTAAAGGGGCAGAGGGGCTATTTCCTGAAACTCCAAAGTTTAACCATCAATGTTTTGAAAAAGTGACCAATATTCTAATAGGGACTAATTATACATTATTAACAGAAGTCAAAGAACAAGCAGAGCAACGAGGGTTCTCTGTATTGTCTTTGACTTCCCACTTGAAGGGGGAAGCGAGAGAAATAGCAAATGTATTTCATTCTATTGCTAAAAGCATTAGAGCGTACTCCATTCCCCATCCTTCTCCTGTGGTATTAATAGCAGGGGGAGAATCAACTGTGACTATAAAAGGTCAGGGGGTAGGGGGGAGAAATCAGGAAATGGCTCTGGCTTTTCTCAATGCTTTAAAAGATGATTACATAGAAGATGTCTACTTTTTGTCCGGGGCAAGTGATGGAACTGATGGACCAACGGAGGACGCTGGCGGTATTGTATGTTCTAAGGATTTAGAGGATGTCATATATCAAAAGTTAGACCTGTACAAATACCTCAGAGATAATAATTCTAACAAAGCATTAGAACTATTGGAATCCTTACTTCATACAGGTCCAACATTAACAAATGTATGTGATATTCAGATCTGTCTCGTGGTCTAAATATTGTTGATTAGATATCCACCATCAACGGGTATTGTCACTCCAGTCACAAAACCTGACTGACTCTTGTCGGCCAAATACAAAAGAGTTCCATTTAATTCTTCAACTTGCCCAAATCTACCAAAAGGGGTATGAGCAATAACATCTTTACCTCTTTGACTGAGCTCCCCTTTACTATAATCAGAATACAGTAGATCTCTATTCTGATGGCCAATATAAAATCCAGGGCAGATACCGTTTACACGAATTTTATATTGGGCTAATTCATTAGCCAATCCTGCTGTTAAATTCATAACACCAGCTTTGGAGGCATCATAAGCCCAAACACCAGTGAGAGGAAGATAGGAGGCGACTGAGGCTACATTGATAATGGTGCCTTCCATTTTCTTATCAATCCATAGTTTAGATATCAGCTTGGAAGGAACTACCAAACCACCTAATAAATTCATTTCCAGTACTTCTTTAAAGGTCTCAATATCAACATCAATGAAGTTTGATTTCCCTTTATTTCCTCCTGCTGCATTAATTAAGATGTCTGGTGTTCCCCATTTCTTTTCTACTGTTTGAAGCATTGAAGCTACATCCTTTTCATCGGAAACATCGCAAGCAATACCCCATAGGAGAGGATGTAAGTCTTCAACAATTTCTGATTTTATTGTATCAATAGCTTTTTCAATAGGTACTGTTTTCCCTCTACCTAATACAACAACTTTAGCTCTTTCTTTAACAAAAGCTTTGACAAAACTAGATCCAATAGCCCCTGTTCCACCTGTGATTACGATTATCTGGTTATCAAATCTGGACATGATATCCTCCTTTTTATTCAGAATATTATCTTTAGGAAATCTTTTAAATGTCAATGAACAACTCTTTCAATCAATAAGTGGACAGGTTAGTTTTTTTTTCCTATCTTTATTATTAAGAAATTGGTAACGAATTACTTCGTCTCATTAGAGCGTAAAGAGGAGAATATATGTCTAAGGCAGATATTGGTTTAATAGGTTTAGCTGTTATGGGGCAAAACCTAGTTCTCAATATGAATGATAATGGATATGGCGTAGCTGTATATAATCGAACAGTTCAAAAAATGACGGACTTCATTGAAGGTCCAGCTAAAGGTCGCGATACCATTTATGGAACCCAAACTATAGAAGAATTAGTCAGCATGCTTAAAAGACCAAGAAGAGTGATGCTGATGGTTAAAGCCGGTGAGGTTGTGGATCATTTCATTGAACAGGTTCTTCCTTTCTTAGAAGAGGGAGATATCATTATAGATGGTGGAAATAGTCATTTCCCAGATTCAAATAGAAGAGCCAAAACTTTAGCAGAAAAAGGAATATTGTTTATAGGAGCGGGAGTTTCTGGTGGTGAAGAGGGTGCCAGACGTGGGCCTTCTATTATGCCAGGTGGTAATGAGAAAGCTTGGCCTGCTATCAAAGATATATTTCAGGACATTAGTGCGAAAACTGAAACTAACGAGGCCTGTTGTGACTGGGTTGGCAATGATGGATCCGGGCATTATGTCAAAATGGTACATAATGGGATCGAATATGGAGATATGCAGTTAATCGGTGAAGCCTACCAATTGTTAAAGGATGGTTTAGGTTTTAGTTATCCTGAAATGCATGAAATATTTTCAAAATGGAATGAAGGACCTTTAGATAGTTATTTGATAGAAATAACAAGGGACATCCTCAACTTTAAAGATGAAGACGGTGTCTACCTTGTTGAAAAGATTTTAGATTCTGCCGGACAAAAGGGAACGGGAAAGTGGACAGGCATATCGGCTTTAGACCTCGGTGTTCCTGTAACTCTTATAGGCGAGGCTGTTTTTGCCAGATGTTTATCTGCGATCAAAGACGAACGCCTGGAAGCATCAAAAATACTTTCTGGACCTGGAGTAAAATTCGAAGGTGACAAGCAAAGCTTTGTAAATGATATTGAAAAAGCCTTATTATTTGCGAAAATCATTTCTTATACACAAGGTTTTATGTTGATGAGAGAAGCGGCTAAAGAAAATAGCTGGACTTTGAATTATGGTTCTATCGCATTAATGTGGAGAGGAGGGTGTATTATCCGTTCAGCTTTCCTTGGTAAAATAAAAGAAGCTTATGATAAAAATCCTGAACTGAAAAGTCTTTTACTTGATGATTACTTCAAAGATGTTGTTCTAGAATCTCAAGGCGCACTGCGAAGAGTTGTAGCGAAAGCAGTAGAGTTGGGAATCCCAGTTCCGACTTTAAGTACTTCCCTGGCTTTCTTCGATGGTTATCGTTCAGAACGACTTCCTGCTAATTTATTACAAGCACAACGTGATTACTTCGGTGCTCACACTTATGAAAGGTTAGATAAGCCTAGAGGGCAATTTTTCCATACAAATTGGACTGGTAAAGGCGGGAATGTTTCTTCCTCTACATATGATGTATAATTAGTACCTAAGTTATTATAATCCCCGTGATTGTGTTTATATAATTATGGGGATTTTTTATAATGGGGTCATATGTACGATCATAGAGATGTCTTATTCATAGAAAATAAAGATAGTAAGTATCAAGTTCTAGTTTGCGACTCTTCTTCCTCTGTTGGAAGTAAAGAGCTGGATATTATTAGGGTAGATCCGTATATCGTTGGTTGTATGGCTATGAGAGTCTGTTTATTTGAGCTCTTAACAATTGGTGCGGAGTTGACCGGGCTATCCTTAACTTTGGGTTGTGAATGGAATTCCACTGGTAAACAGGTCTATAAGGGCTGTAAAAATGAGTTGCAGAAGTTTGGTAGAGAAAACGTACCTTATGTGATGAGCACAGAAAAAAATTTCCCCACCAAACAAACCTCTATTGGTATTACTTTGACTGGTTATATAAGCAAAAATGGTATTAAGATTTCTCCAGCTATAGATGGGGACTTTGTTTATATTTTAGGTGAGCCCTTCGTTGGTGATGAAGTTATAGAGCATATTGATGATCTATTTGATTATCATGAGTGTTGGAAGATCCTAAACTCCGATATATGTAAAGAGATTGTTCCTGTTGGGTCAAAAGGTATTAAGGGCGAATTAAGGGATTTACTTAGATCCTATAATCAGCAAATCATTTATAACGATAATATAACCGTAGATCTGAACAAATCCGGTGGCCCTTCTACTTGCTCTATTTGTATTACTTCTGAATTATTAACAGATAAAACCCTAGAAAAAAAGAGTCTCCTAATTGGTCGAATAAAGGATAAAGAGAGATGAAAGTACGTCAATTGGCTTATATTATTGTTTTCATTGCCTTATCAGGAATGGGAGCGATGATAAAAATCCCTAGTCCAATAGGCACAATTGGTTTAGATTCCGGGCCTGGTTATTTTGCCAGTCTTGCTTTCGGATATGGATATGGTATTTCCATAATTGGATTAGGACATCTGTTCACTTCTGGACTAGTTGGTTTTCCCTTGGGACTTCCTACTCATATTATAATTGCTGTATTAATGATCCTCTGGGCTGTCTTATTCAGATATTTAAATAAGAAGGTTGGGAAAGTAATCGCTTGTATCATTGTAATAATTTGTAATGGTATCTTATCCGCATTTGTCATGTATCCTATGGCAGGATTTTCAGGAGTTATTGGACTTATTCCCTTTTTGCTCTTAGGTTCTATATTTAATGTCCTCATAGCCCAGGTAACATACAATACGTATGTGCAAATTAGAAAAGATAGAGAATGGGACTAATTAACCTTAGTGACTTTTCATTATCTTACTCTAATAAATCCTGTGTATTAAATTCACTTAATTATTCCTTTAAAAAGAATCATGTCTATTCAATCGAAGGTGATTCCCAATGTGGAAAAACTAGTTTACTAAGAGTATTAGCGGGTCTCGTTCCTCATTATTATGAGGCTAATATTCAAGGTAATATCTCAATAGAATGCACCTGGGATGAGATTGTCTATATATCTAGTGACACTGAACTGCAGTTACTTGGTACAACGGTAGAAGAAGATTTATGTTTTAGCCTGCAGGCTTTATCCGTACCTTCTCAATTGATAAGGCAAAAATGTGAAGTATATGCCCAGCTGTTTCAACTTAATTCATTACTAAAAAGAGAATGTTCAACTTTATCAGGCGGGGAAAAACAACGATTGATACTCGCCTCTGCTATGATAAGGGAACCAAAGGTTCTTTTATGGGATAATGCTTTTGAACAAATAGATCCATTAAACAAAGAAATGATCCTCAAAATCATTAATGAATATAGACTTAAAAATTCTTTGCTCCTTGTATTGACCAATCAAAATCAAAATAAACTAAGTAGAGAGTTCATTAAATTGCATCTGAATAAAGGGAAATTAGTCCAAGAGTCTCCTCCTATAAGCCCTTTACCAAATATATGCACTATTAACCGCTATGATAAAGACGTCGCTCTGACCATTACGGATTTAGTTTATGAATATCCAAACAATGAGAAAAAATTTGTATATAACTTGGTATTTTACTGGGGAGAATATATTTATTTATCAGGATGTAATGGCAGTGGAAAAACAACCCTGTTTAAATTGATAATGAACTTAATTTTAGCTGAAGAAGGGCATATCCTCTTCAACTATCCTATTTCAAATAAGAAAAAGGAGGAGTTCTCAAGAGCTCCTATTTTATTAAAAATCCAGGACAACCATCATCTTTTCTACAAGAATACGGTTAAAAAGGAAATACTGTATACTATGAAAAGAATGAAGTTGGGCAAAAATAAAAGAGATGAAAATATGAAAAGCGTACTAGACTGTCTTCAATGGGAGGGAATCCTTGATAGACATCCTTTATCTCTTAGTGTTTCTAATCAACAATTATTATCCCTTCTCTTATTAATCCTTCAAAAACCTAGAATCCTACTTATGGATGAACCAACTCGATGTATGAATAATGTTGATAAGGCGAAGCTGATGCTTTTATTAAAGTATAGAAATTGTAAAAACTATGTTACCTGTTTTACCAGTCATGATGAATCCTTCGTCAGTTCTATTGAAAGTAGAGCCATTAATCTTTGATAATGGACATGGGAAAGTAGTTTATATGAAACAAATCTTTATCTATCTTTTATTACTGGAAGTTATTTTATTTATACCCAATATTTTTCTCTTGATGGGGATATTTTTTATATCTTTGCTTATTTTGAGGGTATATGGATTGTCATTTATTGATTTCATGAAAAAGTACAAGAGTGCTGCTTTCTTTGCAATTCTGATAGCTTCTCTTATCCTCATTAATCCTTACCATTATGAAGAACCTAGTTTCTTTGATATCAAATTTTATACCCCAATTCTCATAGAAAATACTTTTACTGCATTGATATTTTTCTTTAGAATCTCGGATTTTTTCGTCATCACTTATCTCTATAGTTACTTACGGTCAAAGGACAAGGAAATCGCCTTATTAGGATTGTTTAGTACAAATCAGAGAATGATCTTTCTTTACCTTTTGATTTTCCCTCTAATTAATTATATAACCCAGAAAAGGGATATTTATTGGCAATTATATAAAGTCCATAGAAATCAAAAGAGCTTTATGAATCCTATTTTAATAAGACTTTTGGTTTTTAAGTTATTACTGATATCAAGTGTAGATACCGCTGAAGAACTTGGTGGTGTATTGATATCAAGGGGAGTCAATATCAATAGGAAATTTACCAGATTAGGAGAGTCTTCCGATCCTTACCCTGTGGTGATGGTATTGTGCTGTGTATTTCTTGTCACTCTACCACTCTTTCTAATAATAATGAGAATATTCAATTATTCAATATAGAACAAAAGAGGTATTACTAATGACATACGCTATTATAGGAACTGGTGCTATTGGTGGTTATTATGGAGGAAAATTAGCTAATTCAGATTTTCCCGTTACTTTCGTTGCGAGAAGTGACTATTCTTATATAAAAGAAAATGGTTTGAAAGTTGATTCCCCAACAGGTAATTTTCATTTAAAAGGAATTAATGTTGTTCCTTTCATTAAAGACCTTCCCAAAGTAGACGTGGTCATTATTTCTACGAAAACAAATTCCAATAAGGATATAGGAGAGCAATTAGCAGTCAGTATTAACAAAGACTCTCACATTTTATTGTTGCAAAACGGTTTAGGGATGGAATCCGATGTAAAAGCACAAGTCCCTGATGCTCATATCTTTGGTGGGATGTGTTTTATATGTTCCCAAAAGAGAGGCCCCGGCTACATTGTTCATCTGGATAAAGGAACATTAGAAATGGCTGCTTTGGAGGAAGCAGACCTGGATATTCTTCATCGTATAAAAGAAGATTTTATATTTTCAGGAATTGAATGTTCTGTTTCCTCCTCACTAAATCAATCACGGTGGAAGAAATTATTGTGGAACATTCCCTATAATGGCCTATCGGTAGTCATGAACGCCAATACAGAACAATTAATGAGTAATCCATACACCTCTGAATTGATTAAAAGGATAATGCTGGAGGTCAAAAAAGGGGCAGTAAGTGCAGGATGCCATATAACTGATCCTATGATCGAAGGGATGCTCGCATCAACAAGAACAATGACCCCTTATGAACCAAGTATGAAATTAGATTATGACAATAATCAAAAAATGGAACTTCATTATATGTATCACAATCCTATTAAAGAAGCTTCCGCTTCTGGTATTCAATTACCAAGCGTACGGATGCTTTGGGAACAGTTGCAATATCTTAATAGTTGTAAAGTGAGAGAATAGCTCAATATAGTGTTATAATTGTTAAGCTGTTATGTTCAATGTAATTGTAATAATAGTAATAATAGAGTAGATTTGCTCATTGTAATTACATAGAAAAGGTGTATTTCCGAAATGGATTCTAAAAGAAAAATAGATTACGAGAATTTAAGAGCTGTTAATAACTCTTTCTTATCCGAATATCATAAGAAATCAGCAGAAGTTATAGAAAAGGGCTGGTATATTTTAGGGCAGGAAGTTGATAAATTCGAAAAAGAGTACGCTTCCTACAATGATATTGAACATTGTATTGGTGTGGCTTCCGGTTTAGATGCATTAATATTAATACTAGAAGGCTTAGATCTGCCTAAAGGTTCTGAAGTTATTATTCCTGCCAATGCCTATATTGCTTCCATTATATCTGTAATAAGAGCAGGTCTTGTTCCCGTTCTTGTTGAACCAGATATTCGTAACTATAATCTAGATCCTGAAAAACTAAGTGACGCCTTAACAGATAAGACATCAGCTGTAATGGTTGTTCATCTATATGGTGGTATGACGGATATGCCCTCAGTAAAAGATTTTTGTACTAGCCATAATCTTTATCTGATAGAAGATTGTGCTCAGGCTCATGGGGCTAGGCTTAATGATAAAATGTCCGGAACCTGGGGAGACGCGGCTGCTTTTAGTTTTTATCCAACAAAGAATTTAGGAGCTTTGGGAGATGCTGGTGCTATTGTTACTTCGGATGAGAAATTAGCAACAAAAGTAAGAATGATGAGGAATTATGGTTTCTCTAAAAAATATTATTGTGATTATCTTGGCTATAATTCTCGCTTGGATGAATTACAAGCTGCTTTTTTAAGAGTCAAACTAAAGAACTTAGAAGATATAAATAACCATAAGAGAAATTTAGCTCAAATCTATTTGAATCGTTTGAATAGTGCCTATACTCTGCCTTATGTCAGTAGTGATGTCGTAAATGTCTTTCATATATTTCCCATTAGATATGAAAAGAGAGATGATTTAAGAAAATTCTTGGCCGAACACAACATTGGTACGGAAATACATTATCCTGTTCCCCCTCATCAACAGGAATGTTTAAAAGACTTATATGGATCTTTTAGTTTTCCCATAAGTGAAGAGATTCATAGCACCATATTGAGTTTACCTATATCTTATGGGCATATGGAAGCAGATATAGAATATGTTTGTAAAATAATGAATAAATATATAGAAGGATAATGATGCTGATATCTGTTTGTATACCTGTTTATAATGGTGCCAATACGATTAGTAGTTTGGTTGATACCTGTTTTCAAACTTTAGAAGACTATAATATAGAGATCGTTTTAGTTAATGATTGCAGTAAAGATAATAGTGATGAAGTCTGCACTAAAATTGCGCAAAAATACAGCACTGTTAAATATATTTGTTTACGAAGAAATTATAGTGAACATAATGCTGTTATGTGTGCTTTGAATCACTGTGAGGGTGATGTTGCTGTAATAATAGATGATGATTTTCAAAACCCCCCTTCGGAGATCATAAAGCTAGTTGACAAAATTAATTTAGGTTTTGATGTCGTTTATTCAAAATATCACAAGAAAAAGCATCACTTTCTTAGGAATTGGGGAAGCAAATTAAACGATATTACTTCTAATTGGCTGTTAAATAAGCCCAAGGATTTATATCTAAGTAGTTTTAAAGCTATAAGTAGAGATATTATTAATGAAATTGTTAAATACAAAGGGCCCTTTCCTTATATTGACGGTCTCATACTAAGAGTAACCAATAATATCACTTCAGTGTATGTAGATCATAAATCACGGGCTGAAGGTGAATCCAATTATACCATAGGAAAGTTAATTAACTTGTGGCTGAATATGTTCATAAACTTTTCAATAAAACCTATGAGGTTTATAACCTTTCTAGGAATCTTCATTGCTGGTATATCAGGTGTGATAGGTGTTGTTTTTATAATTGAAAAAGTGCTACATCCGGAAGTAGTTCGCGGTTGGACATCTTTGGTTCTATTAGTACTCTTTTTTGGTGGAATCCAAAATATTTTCTTGGGAATTATAGGAGAATACATTGGAAAGAATTATCTGGATCTCAATGGAACTCCCCAGTGGGTTATAAAAAATAAAATTAATGTAAAATAAAGGAGACAAGCTATGGATGGTGTACAAGAAGTATCCTTCAAAGAGTTTGCAGATGAGACAGGTGCCTTGTTACCTATTGAAGCTATAAAAGACGTACCCTTTGAGATAAAGCGTATCTTTTTTATATATGATGTCGCTATAGGTGAGACCCGTGCTCATCATGCGAATATTTATTCTTCTTTATTACTCGTACCTCTAAAAGGATCCTGTAAGGTGACAGTTAATAATGGTTTTGAGGAGTGTCTCTTTGACTTAAATGATCGGAGAAAAGGCATTCTATGTAAAACAAATACCTGGAAAGTTTTGTCAGATTTTTCTGAAGATTGTGTGCTCTTGGTAATGAGTGATTACCCCTATGATTTAAACGATTATATAAGGGATTTTGATGAATTTATTGCTAAAGTTAAAAAATAAATTAGTTATTCCAATACTATTGATTTTATGTTTGGTAGCTTCTCTATATTATGGATATTTATCAATTGATACGTTTGTGTTTAGTTCCTTTTATCTTATTACCATTACATTAATACTTCTGTTGATTTTTAATTTTATTATATACAGATATTATAGTGAAACTAATTTTAAGGTTTCAATTCTATTCTCTATATTACTAGTTTTATCCCTTATTAAAGCTTCTTTCGGAATAGATACGACAGATCATGGTTATATGTTATCCAAATCATGGAGTTTTTTTAGTCAGAATAATAGTAATTCTTTTGATTTGATGTGGGGCGCTAGTTGGATCCTTTCTCTTTGGTTACACCTGTTAGATGAGCCTAATCTTTTATGGGCTCGTATATTATATTCCTTTTTATCTACACTGAATGTGACTCTAATTCTGTTTCTTGTTATTCAAATAAAAGGAAAATTAAATTGGTGGGCATTATTTATTATTGCGATTGTTGGTTGGATATATTCTACAAATCAAATAACTATACCAAACTATAATTCCATCCCTTTATTTCTCATTACCTGTAGTTTCTATTTCTTTTTAAAAGAAAGCTTTTTCCCTAAGAAAGGATATTTTTATATCATTTCTGGAGTATTATTGGGCTTTTCCATTCATACAAGAGTTCCTAATATATTGTTTTTATTATTTCCTTTGTGCGTATTTATTTACATTGGATTGTACAAAAAAAAGGAACAAGAAGATAAGAATATTCTGTCCCAAATTCAATGGAAAAAATATCTTCTAGGTATAATTATTGGTATTTTGTTAGGGGTACTAATTATTCTCTTGTTGGGTAAAATATCAATATTGTTCGATAATGTGTTAGCAAGCCTGATGACTTCAGCTTCTCAAGAGGCAAAAGCTGCAAACGAGACAGATTTACATTCAATCACATCTATTGTAAAAAAGTTTGTCATACAATCTTCTCGAGTAGGTTTTATTTTTATTTCAATATTCACAATACAAGAAATATTAATCCTTCAAAGTAAAAAAAAGTTCCTTCTAATTATTTTGTTTGTAATGGCATTGATCTCTGTACCATTTATTCCTAAATTGAAAATTCTCGTTTCACCCTCCTTCCACTTCTACGTATTAGGGCTAATTGTTTTCTTTTATTATTACTATTTTAGATTTTCTAAATCATCTTTAATATATTCTGAGTTGTTTTTGACATTAACCACTATTTTTATAGCGATCATATCTTCCTTGGGTTCTGATTTAGGGTTTAAGACAATATTAAATTCTGGTGGCATTGTTTGGCCAATGGTTCTGTCTCTTTATTTTATTTTTAGAATGCAGCTGATGAAATCTATATCTTACAAAAAGGTTTTAACCTTTAGCTTGCTAGCTATATTGGTATTTTACTCCCTTTTGGCTTTGGTTGTCTGGAAACCCTATCGTGATAGCTTGAAAGGGTCACTTCAGATGGGAAGTCAGGGTATGTTAAAAGGGACAACTTCTAGTAAAGATAGAATTTTAGTATTACAAGATTTGTGTGATTATATGTCACTGGCTCCTAATTTTAGTAAGGCTAATCTATTAGTTCTAAACTCTGCACCATTATTGTATTATATGCTTGATAAAGACATGCCTATTGCAAATGAATGGGGACCATGGATATTTTTAAACCCATTAGAGACGATAAAGTCTTTATTAAGTAAATATGATTCAGAAAAAGGATATGTAATATTAGCTGTTTCAGCTCAAAGATCTAATTGGCCTCATTTAAAAGAACCCACGGTGAGAACGTTGGAAAAAAAGAAATATGAATATGTGCTATCCTGGCTATTAGAAAATGGTTATACTCCTGTGCATTCTAACCAATCCTTTGTAGTGTATAGTAATTAAGTGTATGAATATTAGAGAATCAAGTGTTTGGCTTAAACAACTAATTAAATTTAATCTTATTGGTGGTATTAATACACTTTTAACCTATATAGTCTTTTCTTTTGTGTTTGCATTGAGTGGATCAGAATTACTTGGATTGATAGGGGATTATAGTTTTGGTATTGTTTTTTCCTTTTTTGCAAATAGATATTTTACATTCAAAATATCAGAAGGTAAAATGCTCAAAGAATTTGCCAAAATGGTGGCTTCCTATATCATTCTGTTTATCCTGAACTATTACATTTTGGACTATATCAAAAGTGTATTCTCATTAAACATATATATATCGCAGTTTATAAGTCTAATTTTCGTTGTTCTAATATCTTTTGTTGTGCAAAAATTTTTTATTTTTGCACAACATGACCATTAAATTTAATTACTTTTCTAATATTTCCTTAAACTTCTTAAGCCAATATTGTTTTTGAAAAGGTCCTCCCCCTTCATGGTTATTGAATTCCCAATAGATGATTTCTTTTTCCCCTTTGTAGTGATTAAAGGCTGCATATACTGTTGAAGGAGGGCAGGTTTCATCCATAAGTGCTGTAGAGAAGAAAGCTTTACACTTAGCTCTCTTAGCAAAGTTAATACCATCAAAATAGGATAGTGTATTGAAAACTCTATCAATTTTATCTCTATGAACATGCAGATAATCTCTTATTTCTTTGTATGGATATGAGTCGAACATTCTGACAGATCGAGAGAAATGACATAAAAAGGGGACGTCAGGACAAGCGTATTTTACGCTAGGTTCAAGACCTGCTACTGCTAAAGTAATTCCTCCTCCTTGGCTGCCTCCCAAGATTGTGATTTGTTCCTTATCAATATCATCCCTTTCCTTGACCGCATCTACCGCTCTAACAGCATCTGTGAAAACTCGTCTATAATAATAGGTTGATTTATCAAGAATACCTCTTGTCATGAACCCAGGACTTTGAGGGTTGGCACTGATATTTTCAATATCCGGAGTATCACCAGGACTCCATCCACTACCTTGCCCACGAGTGTCCATTATAAAATGAGCGTATCCTGCACTTGCATAGGTTAACCAGTCATGACTTAGTCCTCTTCCTCCTCCATAACCAATGTATTCAATGATAACAGGAAGTTTCTTTGTACCCTTAGGGCGAACAAACCAACCTTTAATGGATTGTCCTTCATATCCTGCATAGGTAACGTCATAAACATCAACCGTTTCAAATAGTTCTTCTAAAAGCTTATATTCCGCTTTAATAGGATATTGACGTGAGGAACTTAATGTTTCATTCCAAAAGTCATCAAAATCATTGTTCTCTTTTTCTAATGGTTTGTATTTTACTAATTCGTCTAAAGGTAAATCAAAAAAAGCCATTACATCTCCTTTTCTTTTTATTTACCATAATTATACTCATAGCAGAAATCTTGAATAGCCTTATGCTTAGAAGGTGTTGATGAGGATACTATGCCGCCCGTCCAAAAGATCTCTATTTTAAGAGTCTGTCTGAAGGTCGGAGCTAGCGTTAGTATTCGTGTATATAGTATTAGCCCTGGAGAGAGTCAGGGCTGACTTTTTTTATTCTATTTCCTAGTTTCTCTAATAGTTCCGTGTTGCGAAGGCTATCGTCTAAGGATAATAGTCTGCCGTCTTTACCCAGTAGTACTGAGGTGAAGTTCTTAATCTCTGACAGATATCGATCTGTCTCTCTCGTTGGAACTACGGTTCTACCTTCTTCTGTATCCAGATAGAATTCACCAGCCTCTCCCGAAAAAGGATCAGGAATAACCAAACTTCCTTTTTCACCAGCGATCTCAGCGTATGTTCTTTTTTGAGTAGTAAATCCACTGCAAATTTGGGCAGTCAGTCCGTCAGGGTAGACAATCGAACCGGCAAAAGTCATATCAACACCCTTTCTAACCGTTGCTGTAGCTTGTACAAAATCCGCCTTTTGGTTAGTAATTAAACTCAACAAATTAACAGGGTAGGAGCCCACATCAAAGAGGGAGCCTCCTCCTAAATGTAATTGTTCCTTTATCGTATTTTGTCTGTTCAAATAAAAACGCCATTCTGCAAAAACGTATCTTATCTTTCCTAATAAACCTTCACTTAAGATTCGTTCTATCTCTTTTATTTTATGGGAATAGCGATACATGAAGCCTTCCATCAAGGTTACATTATTGGCCTGTGATGCCTGAATCATCTGGCGACATTGATTCAGATTCATAGCTAATGGTTTTTCACATAGAACATGTTTACCTGCCTCACAAGCACGTATACTCCAGAAATGATGTAATGCATTAGGCAGTGGTATATATACAGCATCTATATTAGGATCCAAAAGCAGTTCCTCATAAGATTTGTATGTGTTGTGGGGATGAAAATTTGTTCGACATTCTTTGAGGGATTCTTCACTCCTTGAAGCAACTCCATAGAGAACAGAGTTTGGATCTTTAAGAATGGCAGGAATAACTTGTGTCTTCGCTATTCTTGCATACCCAAGAACTCCCCAATTAATTTTATCATTCATGACTAATCCTTATAGTATAAAGTCTTGCCTTTTAAGCCAGGTTTCAAATAGAGACGTCCATTGAGCAGAATTCCCTCTATCTTTTCCCAGTCCGAAGCCATGACCACCTTCTTTGAATAGATGGAGCTCAGATGATAAACCTGCTTTTCTTAAGGCCAGATAAAAATTTATTCCACTTTCAGGTGGTGTTACTTTATCATCATCTGCTCCTGCAATAAAAGTAGGAGGTACTTCAGAATGGACAAGCTGGTCTGTCGGATAAGCTCTGATAATGTCACCTTTAACTCTGACATGCTGGGGCAGATTGTCCTTTAATGAGTCATAGGACGCCATAGATACAACAGGATAGATAAGTCCCATAAAATCAGGACGACTAGAGAGAGTATCCACCTCATCAACAGGATTATACACTTTTTTTGAATAACATGTTCCCAGGGTAGCGGCTACATGTCCACCTGCTGAAAATCCCATTACTCCAATTTTCTGAGTATCATATCCATATGTGTTTGCTAATGATCTAATAACCCGTATGGCACGTTGACTATCTTGTAATGGAACATCCAAGTCGTTTTCATGACCTTCGCCTGGCATTCTGTGTTTTAATATAAAGCAAGTTATTCCTAATGTATTTAACCATTTCCCAATGTCCAAACCTTCTTTTGATATAACTTGTCTTTGAAACCCGCCTCCGGGGATTATCATTAAACAGGTCCCTGTAGGCTTTTGGGGTAAACAAGGAATTAAACTTGGATTAAGTACGTGCTGAGCAATTGTTTTACGCCAACCATTATCTTCTACGACTTCCAGGACTTCTTCTTTTAATTCTATTCCCTCAGATCCTGGTGCGACGGAAGGGTATAATCTGATCTCATCCATTATATTATCCTCCATAATGATCATTCTGACTTTCTAACCATTATAATAATTGTTCATATAGTGCCTTATTATGTTGGGAAGGGCAATGTTTCGATATTTATTTATATTATCAAGAAGTGTACACAGGAGAAATATAATTAAATCTATATAATAAAATAAAATATTAACATAAAAAGCTTGATAGTGTGATTAAATAATGTATTATAAAAATGAATATGTACCATATGAAATCGTAAGTATTGCACCATCTGAGAAACATTGGTCGTTTACAGTTTTTTTTAGTGACCTCAATAATGGCCACAGAACACTTTTGTAAGACGGGTTAGTGAGCAAATGAAAACAAGCAATGGTTCGGTAGAAACCAATTCTACCAGTTTTAATTCCCCATTGAATCGCTTTCAGAGAAAGTTCATTCAACAAAAAGAATGGCAACTCTATCTGTTTGTGCTTCCTGCTGTGATTTTCTTCTTTATTCACAGCTACATTCCTATGGCTGGGTTGCAGATCGCGTTTAAAAACTACAGCATTTCTAAGGGAATCTTAGCGAGTCCATGGATTGGATTTACGCACTTTGAGAAGTTCATTAAATCACCGATGTTTAGTCGGTTAATGGTGAACACGATTAAGCTTAGTTTGTACAACATAGTACTAGGCTTTCCTTATCCAATACTATTTGCATTAGTATTGAACCATTTAAGATTAAAGGGGTTGAGAAGGTTCTCTCAAACAGTGGCATTCGCACCTCACTTTATCTCTTTGGTCGTTATGGTTGGTATGATTTATCTCTTCTTATCACCTTCATCTGGTGTGGTAAATGTTTTCATAGAGAAGCTTGGGGGCGAGCCAGTATTCTTTATGGGAAGTTCTGCCTGGTTTAGGCCAATATTCGTTATTAGCTGGATTTGGCAGCATTCTGGTTATGAAGCTATCATTTATTTAGCTGCCCTTAGTGCGGTTGATATCTCTTTATATGAAGCTGCCACAATAGATGGTGCTAACAAGATACAGAAAATATTAAGAATTGATATTCCTGCCATTACTCCTACATTGGTAACGATGTTGCTTCTTAAAGTAGGGCGTATGTTGAATGTGGACTACCAAAAAGCGTTACTAATGCAGACAGCATTGAATCAGGATACTTCTGAAATAATCGGAACATATGTATATAAGGTTGGTTTGATAAACGCACAGTTTAGTTACTCCACTGCGATTAACTTATTCCAGACTGTTATTAATCTAGCACTTATTATCGCAGTGAACAAAATTAGTAAGAAGGTTGCAGATGAGAGCCTCTGGTAAGAAAAAGAAAAAAGAAGGCTTAGTTGCAGCCTTAACTTTTAAGCAAACAAAAGAAGATATAATTTTCAACGTTATTACAACAGTATTTGTAATATTAGGTTGTTTTGTCATTATATACCCTATTTATTTTATCTTGATTGCTTCTATTAGTAATCCTGATTATGTCCTCTCCGGTCAGATCATTTTTTGGCCAAAGGATATTTCTTTGGGTGGGTACGAACGGATCTTTAATTACAGCCCTATTTGGGTTGGTTATAGAAACTCTATTTTGTATTCCCTATTTGGGGCCATAATAAGTGGGGCGATTACATTATTTGTAGCTTACCCCATATCAAGGCAAAATTTTTCAGGACGTAAGTTTATTACCATCTTTATTCTGATAACAATGTTTTTTCAGGGTGGATTGATACCTACCTATATTCTTGTTAAATCTTTGCACTTGCGTAATACACCATTCGTGTTATTATTTGTAAACGGGATAAATGTGATGAATGTTTTCATTGCCAGTTCCTACTTCAAATCGTCCAACATTGAGTCATTGTATGAGGCAGCACAGATTGATGGATGTACCCACTTCGGTTACTTCTTTAAGATATTACTCCCCATATCAACACCCATTGTTGTTGTCATGTTACTCTTTTATGGAGTATGGCAGTGGAATGATTTCTTTAGAGCTATGATCTATATTGATAAAGATAGCATTCAACCGTTACAGACGGTATTAAAAGACTTATTGGCTATTAATAAGGTAAGTAATGATACATCAGAACTTGTATCAGATTACAAAGCTATAGAGGATATGATTAGAGCAGCGGAGTCTATGAAGTACGGTATTATTATCATGGCCACTGTTCCTATGCTAATTCTTTACTTATTACTACAAAAATACTTTGAACAAGGTATAACTATGGGGTCTGTTAAAGGTTAGGACCCTAAGAAATAAAATCGGAGGAAAAACATGAGAAAAGGTTTTCTTGTATCCATGGCCCTCTTTGTTTTGACAGCGGGGATGTTACTCGCAGAAGGTCAAGGTGAAGGTGCTGGTTCTGTAACTGGATTCAATCCTACAGGTCTTCCTATACTTCAGGAAAAGACTGAGTTTGATATGACTGGTATCTTGATGAACAATACACGTCAAGGTCGTCATGATGAAACAGATATGATGAAGTGGTTGGAGGAACAAACTAATATTAAGATCAATTGGAATTTGATTCCCCAAGACTCTTGGCAGGAAAAGAAAAATCTAATTGTCGCCAGTGGTGATTTACCAGATGCCTTCCATGCACAGAGAAGCCTGTCTTCTGAAGATGTTCAGAAGTTTGGAGCTGATGGTGTTATTATCCCATTAGATGACTTAATTGATGCCTATGCTCCTAATCTTAAGGCAAAAATGAGTGAACCATATCTACAATATTCCCGAAGTATGGATGGTAACCTTTATGCGTTGGCAGCTATTCAGGATTGGGGATTTGATTCATTTAACGCGGCTATCATCAACACTGCATGGTTGAAGAAGTTGGGTCTAAGTATGCCAAAGACAACTGATGACTTCTACAAAGTACTTAAAGCTTTCAAAACTCAGGACCCCAATGGTAATGGTCAAGCAGATGAGATACCATGGTCTTTCTTATATAAAGAAAATCCTCCTGTTCGAGAAGTTAAGAGAGAGCACTACTGGATTTTCCCTGCTTTTGGTATTGTTGATAACCCTACTCACATCTCAATTACAGATGATGGAGAGGTTATTTTCACTGCTAATAAGACAGAGTGGAAAGAAGCTGTGCAATATTTATCCAAATTGTACAAAGAAGGACTAATAGATCCAGAAGTATTTAGCCAGGACAGAGCTACTTTAACTAACAAAGTTAGAAACCAAGGGGCTGTTGGTTCTTATACTGACTATAGATTAAGATTATCTATTGCTTCTCCTGATATCCAGGATAACTTTGCTGCTATGCCTGCATTGACTGGTCCTCATGGTGACAAGGGTTGGATGAGAGCCATGATGGCTTATTCTGAAGGTTCCTTTGCTATAACCAGTAATTGTAAATCCCCTGCAGCTCTAATCCGATGGATGGATTACATCAATAATGATGAAAACTCTGTTCAAATGTCTTTTGGTATGTTTAAACCTGCTGGATATTCTGCAGCAGAAGCGCTTGTCCCTTCTACAAATATACCTGGTAAATATGTCGTTAATACGGAATTACGACCAGCAGATGTTAAGCCTTCTGAATGGCCTTTCACTGCACCTATCACAGTAGCTTGTACTTTGTTAACTTCTGAAGTAAGCAACAAGTACATCGAAGTTAAAGACAGTAATGTTGCCAAAGAAGAAGTATGTGCGGTATATAGAGATGATCTATCTAAGTATCCTTACAACTTCCCCTTTAAGTTCAGCAGCAGTGAAATCGAAGAACTTAGTTTGATTCAAACTGACCTTCTTAACTTCATCTACACTACTGAAGCTCAATGGATTGTATCTGGTTTCTCAGATGCAAAATGGAATACATATGTTAAACAGTTAGACAACCTTGGTATCGATAGATATCTTGAATTGTACAAAACTGCTTTTAACAGACAAAAGTAAGGAAAAAAAGCTGGCAGTTTCGTTACTGCCGGCTGCTTTCTCTCTATGAAAAGACCTCTTAAAAACCGACCTTTTATTAAACGATTCTTGGTTTCTTATTTTCTAGTGCTCCTATTGCCTATTATATTTTCCTATATCATTCTCTGTTTAAGCACCAACGTGGTCGAGAGTTATGCAGAAAAATCTAACAAGGCTATGATCAACCAGATACGCTTTAGTCTGGATCAGCGTCTGGATGTCCTGGAGAATCTGGTTTTTCAATTAAGTCAAATGCGACGAATAGAAAATCTGAGTAAACAAAAGGTTCCTCTACAACCTGATTTCTATTTCAATCTGAATCGTGCTATTAACGAAATTCAAACATATTTTATACCTAATAATAGTATCGCAACGGATCATTTCTTAATTTTATTGAATAGCCGTACGGTTACTGATGGCCATACAGTCATTCCTTTTGATACCTTTTTTGGCAGTCGTTTCCAGTACAATGATTGGTCAAAAGAACAATGGCTTGAATATCTGTCTCATCCCAAATATTCACCAACCTTTTTAGGGGAAGGGGATATATCGGACGGAACGGAAATCTTCAAGGGCATTCCTATGATTCAGACCGTTCCCTTTTATTACAACTCAGATAGTTCTGCCATTATGATGTTTCTCATAAAAGAAAATGATATTATCTCCCATTTTTATCCCGAAGATTCCACTTGGACAGGGGTTCCTCATGTCTATGATAGCCAGAATCACAATTTGCTAGCAGGCGCGGATCATGAGTTAAAGGGGAAGTATATAACCATTAATTCACCATCAGACTCTTTTGATATTGTCTATGGACTAAGTGTTCCTTATAACGAAGTCTTTATGGATTTGCTGCGTATAAGAACAATCATGTTTATAGCCTCATCCTTTATTCTGATTCTGACATTGTTTATTGCTATCATTATGGCCCAGAGGAATGCCAATCCCCTTCGCCAATTATACAATATGATATCCGATACCTTGCCTGAGGATGATCTGAATACCCTGGGCTATGAATCCTTAAACGGTTCTGTAACAAAACTTATTACTAGCAATGAAGACCTTAGGTCCAACCTACAGGATCATAAGAAGATTATCTCGGAAGAGTTTTGTCATAGATTGGTGAAGTACGGATTTGATACCCCATCAGAGATGGACATGGTTCTTAAGTTTATAGACAAGTCTATTCCTACAGGAACTTCAGGAATACTTCTTATGAACCTTCCTGTAGAAACATACTTTGATCAAAAGGATAGTATAGAAGAAATCAAAGGACTAAAATTAAGTCTGATGGAATTATTACAGGGTATCTCTTCCTTTCCCGCATATTGGATGGATCTTGATGATTTATCGATTGGTTATATTTATAGTTTGGAGAGACAAGATAGAGTAGGCTGGTTTGATGCTTTATATGAAGAAATAAAAGTACTAACCAATGCTTTAAGAGATCATTATGATCTTCCTTTTTACTGGTCTGTAGGGAATCCTGTAGACAACTTCTTTAATCTTAACTCCTCCTATAGGCAGTCCAAGATCGTCGCTGATGAGTTAGTGGACTTTCAGGTCGGTTCTATATATGAATATCGGAACTTTATTCAGAATAGCAGTGTCTATTCCTTTCCCATTGATTTAGTTCAGAAGTTATTCAATCTTACTAAATCAGGAGACACTGATATGGCCATCTCCTTATTTAAAGAAAACTGGACACAAAATCTGGAAGATCATTTTCTATCAAGAAGAAATCGTCAGATATATTTCTTAGAATTAAGAAGTCTTCTGACCAGAATTGATCCCACTATTACAGAAGTTCCCCAATATTTTGATTTTCATACTTTGCCTCAAGAGCAAGTATTCGATATGGTTATAGACACATTTTATAAAGTTGGTCAGAAGAATAAACGGTCTACCAACCAGGTTCAGAGTGAATTAAAAGATCAGCTTCTCAAATACTTAGAAGAGAATTTTGATGATCCTAATATTACCTTATGTAGTATCGCTGATGAGTTTGGCAAAAGTGAAAGCTATATCTCCCATATATATAAGAAGGGCTGTGGAACCAATTTCTATGGTTTACTTGAAGGTTTTAGAATGGAAAAGGCAAAGAAACTACTTATCCAGACGGATCTGTCTATAAAGGATATCTCAGATCAGTCGGGGTATTCCAGTATGCACTCCTTTAGAAGAGCTTTTAAGAAGATCTTTGGTATTAGCCCTTCTGCATTTCGTTCGGTTACACCTTCTGAAGAAGGTCATACCGCTATCATTTAAAATTTGATGACAAGATATCTCAGGAGTTAAGAGAATGGGTACAAATGTGAAGTATGGACCTTGGATTAGTGACCAGGGGGATGGGACTTTCAGGAATCCTGTATTATATGCGGATTATTCCGATCCCGATGTAATTAGAGTTGGTGATACTTATTATATGACAGCCTCCAGTTTTAATTGCACACCAGGTCTCCCTGTTCTGGTCTCAAAAGACCTTGTAAACTGGCAGCTCATTGGTCATGGAATCAAGAATGTCCCCCATCCAAGGTATACAGAATGTCAACCAGGATGCGGTGTCTGGGCTCCTTCTATCCGTTATCATCAGGGAATTTTTTATATAGTATTTCCTATGCCAGATGAAGGTTTATATGTCATATCCAGTGAAGATCCTTTTAAGGGATGGTCTGAACCCTGGCTACTATTGGAGGGAAAAGGACTCATTGATCCATGCCCCTTCTGGGATGAGGATAACAAGGCTTATGTCGTTCATGGTTATGCCTATAGTCGTGCGAGTATTAAAAGTAAACTTCACTTGATTGAAGTGAGTCCGGATCTAAAAAATGTTCTTAGTGAGGGCCAAACGATCATAGATGCTATGGGACGAATTCATACGCTTGAAGGTCCTAAAATGCATAAAGAGAATGATTATTACTACATAGCCGCTCCTGCTGGAGGAGTCCCTCAAGGTTACCAGATGGTTTTTAGATCCAAAAATATTTTTGGACCCTATGAAGAAAAAATAGTTCTATCCCAGCAAGGTTCACTAACCAATGGTCCTCATCAGGGAGCCTTTGTTGATGATATTGAGGGAAAATGGTGGTTTTACCATTTTCAGGATTTACAACCATGGGGGCGGATCAATCATCTGCAACCAGTGCAATGGATCGAAGATTGGCCCATCCCCGGTGTTGATCCTGATGGGATAAAGGGCGGTCGCCCTGTGCAGCGTTATAATAAACCGGCAGGGGAAAGCATCATTATCCAGCCAGCCGACTCGGATGATTTTTCTACAGAGAGTCTAGGATTGCAATGGCAATGGAATGCCAATCATGGGGAAGATTGGTATCAACAGGAAAAGGGTCTTCTGACTTTAAAGGGCACCACTTTAGACACAAAATTCTCTCTTTATCCCAGAATATTGACACAGAAGATTAATGCACCTCATTACCAGGCTATTGTCGCCTTGAGACCCTCCCAGGATTTCGTACATGGAGAAGCCGGCCTTTGTATAACAGGTCTCGAATCCTATCGCCTGGGAATGTCATGGGAAGATGGTACCTACTATCTTCTGTATTCTACTGATGAAAATGTTCTTCTAAAAGAAGCTATTGACTGGACTGATAAGGTCGATCTCTTTGTGGAAATGAATAAAGGAGGACTTTGCCGTTTTGGATACTTCCTGGGATTACAAAAGAATTATTTCGGCCCAAGCTTTAGGGCCAAAGAAGGTCGTTGGATAGGAACAAGATTTGGACTGTATTGCTACAGCAATAATGAACAAGAAGTAAAAGCTGATTTTATGTCGGTTAATATTAATAAAGGATAGGATGATGCCAGATAAGAACGAAATATATGCCATGGTTGACTCGTACATTGATAAAATCCTGGCGACAGGTTCTCCCGAAAAACCAGTATGGAATCAGGAAATGCTTCGACAAAATAAGAAGCCCCACTGGAACTATATTGATGGCTGTATGATGACAGCTTTCTTAACACTTTATGAATCCAGTAAGGATAAGAAATACCTGGATTTTGTAGATAATTTTATAGACTACTTTGTCAAAGAAGATGGTTCTATACTCTCCTTTGAACTTGAAACATACAACCTTGATAATATCAAGGAAGGAAGTGTTCTCTATAAACTATATGATTACACAGGTAAACAAAAATACCGTAAAGCCATGGATACCCTTTACCGTCAGATAAAGGAACAACCTCGAACCATTGAAGGTAACTTCTGGCATAAACTAATTTATCCAGGCCAGGTGTGGTTAGATGGACTGTATATGGCCCAACCATTCTATGTAGAATATGAAAAGAGATTTAAAAACAAAGAAGGTTTTGCAGATTCTTTCAAACAATTCATGAATGTAACTCAAATGATGAAAGACGAAAAAACAGGACTCTATTATCATGCCTATGACAGTCCTCGTATGATGTACTGGTCAGATGATGCTACTGGTAATTCTCCACACTTTTGGTTACGAGCCCTTGGATGGTTCCTCATGGCATTAGTGGACATCATAGAACTACTAGATGCTGAAGACAAAGAATTCAGAGATTTCATGCAAAAAACCCTGGAAGATCTCATCGAGTCTCTTATTAGGTTTCAAGATGAATCAGGCATGTGGTATCAAGTTGTTGATAAGGGTAATAAAAAAGGCAACTATCTTGAAACAAGCGGGTCTTCTATTATTGCCTATGCCATACTTAAAGCCTGTCGCCTTAATGTTTTGTCTGATAAATATCTAGAAGCTGGTAAGAAAGCTTTCTTTGGAATATGTGATACTTATCTCAAACCCGATGATACTGGTAGTTTTAATTTGGGAGGGACCTGTCTTGTCGCTGGTCTGGGGGGAAAACAACAGCGAAATGGTTCCTATGAGTACTACATCTCTGAACCTGTTGTCGAAAATGAAGCCAAGGGAATTGCTCCCTTCTTATTAGCTTATGTGTACCTTCGTGGATTAGAGGACTGATTCTTATCTAAAGAGTCTGAGAAAATAGCTAAAAAGGTCAGACGTTTTACCCTAAAAGGTCTGACCTTTCTTATAAAAACCTCAGACCTTTTTGATGACTTATCAGGCTTCCTCTGATTGTAAGTGCTTTTGAAAGAAGGGAAATATCTGTTCTCCCCCAAACTGATGAGAACCTTCAAACTCCGTATAAGCAAAATTATCATCCTTGTTTATCCCTTGATAGAAGCTCCGTATATGCTGAGCTAATCGTCTAGGTCCTTCAATACCCGAGCGTCCACTTAAGGGATCATCCTTGCCCTTTTCAAGGATGAGGGAACGAGGAGCAATGAGGCAGGCCACATCGGCCATATTCATATTCTTATTAATACCCGGTATAAAGTTGCATCCACACATATTACGAAGAAAAAAAGAATCCTCCCAGTAATGCAGATAACCACTAACGGCTGTACATTTGATACGTTCATCCATAGCCGATAGGTATAAGCTCTGTAGTCCTCCCCCGGAAAACCCACAGACTCCTAATCTAGATGCATCACCCCAGTTTTGCTGAAGAAGGAGATCTATTAATTTCATAAGATCCCATACCCAGGCACCGGCTAAACAGCTGCCTTGATTAATGAGAAGATTGTTGATCTTCTGACAGGAGCTCTTTTTTAGTTGTTCCGGTTCTAGTCCGGAATCTTCCGGCTCTCGTCTGTCTCCTGATCCTCTACTGTCAGGACAGAGTACTAAATAACCTTGTCTGACAAACTGGCGACCTATATCGTGATGATAGTGGTTGATATTGTGTTCCATCTGCACATGACGATGTAAACCTGCCACTCCGTAACGACCATCACTACCATGACCATGGGGAACGATCACTATAGGGAGTTTTTTTAATGTGTCTGTATTCTTAAGATCAATGGGGGACAAAAGAAAAAAAGGCATAGTGACACCCGGTTCTGTATCCATTGTCATATCATAACAGTAATGATCCCCATGATTTTCTTGTCCAAGTATTTTTGTATGGGCTGTCGTCTGTTGATAGATCTCTAGACCGAGTGATTCTTTTAGTTTGTCATAGTATACATCCCTCTCCTTAGGGGCCCTCGTTACTAAAGGAGGCGGGGTGAAATAGTTTTGTGCTACATTCATAACTTGTATTTTAGCATACAAATGAATTGTACGTTTAATATAAGAATCTGCCCCCTTTTCAAATGCCTAATACCCCATTTTAATAGGGGATATGGAATTACAATTACATGAACAATTATCAGAGTATATAAAAAAAGATGACCGAGATAATTTGTTAAGTATTTTGGCAAGTAATCCTTCTTTGATTGAAAAGCCCTATGAGGGAGGATGCTATCCTATCTTTCTAGCTGCCTCCACAGGGAATTATGAACTTGTAAAATACTTAATAGAATACTCACGGGTTAGTATGAACATTTGGGATGATAACCATGGGAATGTTCTCCATTATGCTGCCAAAGGGAATAATCCCGAACTGTTTGATTATTTGATAAACAGAGTTGGTGTTAATCCTTTAGAAGTCAATCTTCAAAGTCATACAGCTCTTGATGTAGCCCTTTCCGAAGGCTCTCATCATATCATACAGTACTATAAAGAGGGGCTCGGTATTGAAAAGAGCGACCTCTATACCAATCCTGTTTTGACCGGAGCTTATCCTGATCCTTCTGTAATCTGTGTAGGAGATGACTTTTATATGGTTACCTCCAGCTTTACTTTCTTTCCCTGTATTCCTGTTCTACATTCTTCAGATCTTGTTAATTGGAAGACTATTGGTCATGCTATAACGGAGACTGAGTATATAGATCTAACAAGCTTAGATGATGGTAGGGGTTTTTGGGCTCCGGACATCTCTTATCATGAAGGCCGTTTCTACATTACAGCCACACTTCGTTACAATGATGAAGATGTACCAGTTAGAAAACAGATGATCCTTAGCTCTGATAAACCGGAAGGCCCTTATTCTAAACCTGCTTTTATTGAAGAAGATGGTATTGATCCCTCCCTTTTTGTGGATGATGATGGGAGGCGGTATATGCTTCTGAACAGGGGGGCACGAATCTTTGAATTATCTCAGGATGCCACTAAAAAAATAGGGGAACCAACTCTCCTTTGGTATGGGAATCAAAAGAGGGCACCAGAAGCGCCACACCTTCTTAAGAAAGACGGGTACTATTATGTGTTTGTTTCTGAAGGGGGAACGGGACGTAATCATCAGATTGCCGTGGCACGTTCAAGGAATTTATTAGGCCCCTATGAAAACTGCCCCTATAATCCTATCCTTCATCAGAAAGATCCAGACCATCCTATACAACGTTCTGGTCATGGAAAACTATTGAAAGCTCCCGATGGGCGTTGGTTTATTTTGTACTTAACAGGGCGTATGGTGGATCAGCAGTATAGTATTCTGGGACGAGAATCCAGTTTGGATGAAGTGACTTGGACTGGTGATGGCTGGCCTATTGTTAATAATCTCAAAGGACCCAGCGGGGTTAATGTAAAACCTTTTCCTCTAAAGGAGGAGAAGGCTCCTTTACCAGGTCTATGGTTTTGTCAGGAAGAACTTGAAAAGGAATGGATCTTTGTGCGTCGTTCCTATAGGGAATACCTTCAAATGGATCCTGCCCAAAGAATACTAAAGATGGTTGCCGGTTCCACTCCCTTGAGTGAAGGCACCCCCCGTAATGTTATGGTTCAAAGGCAAAAGGCCTTCTGCTTTGACTTTTGCTGTCATATCCGATTATCGACCCCCAAGGTCGCAGGAGAGGCTGGCTTAACATGTTATTATGATCGCTCCACCTATTTGACCTTTTCCCTTGTAAAGGAAGGTGAGTGTTTAACCCTTCAGGTTAAGGAGCATGAAGGGCTTGAGGACCGAGTCCCTTTTAAACTAGCTTGGCAAGCTGATCAAGTAGAGTTGCAGATTAGAACAGACTATTATAAACGGGCTTTTTATTACAAAGCACAAAAGGAACAAGAATGGATACTGTTAGGGGAACTTCCTGAAGTCTACTACTTAAGTGACGAAGGAGGGAAGGGCAAGAGGTTTACAGGTGCTATGTTCGGCTTGTATACCTTTGATGAGGATGGTTCTGACCAGGTCATAGGTACATTTCAAGATTTTACTGTGAATAATAAAGATAGTGAGGAAGTTAGATGCGTATTAAAGTAGGTCCTTTTGAAAAATATACTCGTATTAATGATGTGTTAAAAGATTATTCTTCTTCTGATGAGACACTTATCATAGAATTATCAGAAGGAATATATGAAGAGAAGATAAGTGTCCTTCGTCCCCATGTTCAGTTTATTGGTTCCGGGCGGGATAAAACTAAGCTCCTGTGGAGTGATGGGGCTATTCATAAACTTCCCAATGGTAATGAGATGGGAACTTTTAATAGCTTTACCTTATACATTGGTGCTGAGGATTTTTATGCGGCTCATTTAACTGTTGAGAATGGAGCCGGTGAAGGACACAAGGTAGGACAGGCTGTGGCTGTCTACGCCGATTCAGATAAGGTCTTCTTCAGGGATTGTAGCCTATTAGGCCATCAGGACACCCTCTGTACAGGGCCCTTACCAGCGGATCCTTTTCCTAAGAGTCCTGAATTTATTCTTCCCTTTCATTCCTTAAGAGAAGGGAAGCTTGTCTACCGGCAATATTATGAAGACTGCTTTATTGAAGGTGATGTGGATTTTATCTTTGGATCCGCCCGTGTTGTCTTTCATCATTGCGAGATTTCTTCAGCCCGAAGAAGTAATGCTTTGGAAAGTTATGTGACAGCAGGATCTCATCCAGAATGGGAGCCTTATGGGTACCAATTCTGGGATTGTCGTTTGACAGGTTCTGCTCATGAACAATCTGTTTATCTAGGGAGACCCTGGCGTCCCTATGCTAAGACTGAATTCTGGAATTGTTATCTAGGGGAACATATTAAAGGTGCCGGTTGGGATCATTGGCGTAGTGAGGAGAAAAAAACAACTTCCCGATATCGGGAAGTTAATAGTCATGGGCCAGGTTTTAATTCCTCTGAAAGGGTTTCCTGGGCTTTGATTGTGGATGATCCTCAATTAGCCCCGCCCTCACTGGAGGACATATTCGAATCCGATAAGGACTGGATATTAGACAAAACACTTTCTAATTGATAATGGCCTACCAGGAATAGAGGTTTTTCTTTATCTCTGCTCACGGCATAGTAGTTTTTATCATATTCGAAGAAATTAACAGTCCCCTGATTCATAGCCATTCCTCCTAGGGAGTAACGGATTTGATAAGGGGCTTTTTTACCTACTTTCTCAGGTTGAGCTTCTCCTTCCACTTGAAAGCTAATGAGGTTTTGATAGAATATAAGAAATTTTTCCCTATCAATCTCTTGTCCATTATAGAGATATTGGCGATTATCCTTATCCCCATTGATTATTCCCGTATAGGTGGCATCCTTTGTGAATAGTTCAGCTTTGGTTACCGAATCAATACCCACAAGGTAAACATAGGGATCAACAAGATCAAAAGCTTTTGTCTCCAGAAAAGGGATCCTGTTTTTATCAAGGATGAAGATACTGTCTGAGCCAGGCACCTGGGCATATATATCTCCCTCAGGGCTTTGTGATCCTAGAATGAGGCTCAATGTTTTACCCCTTGTATCAGTAATCGATAGTTTCATAGGAGAGACTCCCAGAACCTCAGGAGATAGATCGGTAAAATCTTTAATGAGTAGGGGATCTGCTACTTTTTGGAGTTCTTTATCCATCTTGCTTTGGTTAACTGGTCTAGCATAGGGGTAAGGAGCCGTTAAGCTATAGGAGTAGACCTGTGCAGTAAACATATCGATTCTTGAATAAGGCTCGATATGAATCGTCTGGTTTCCTTGTTCAATGCTTATATCCTGTATACCCGTTATGTCTATAGGGGTGAGTTTTCTGGGTCTATAATCATTGAGAGTTTTACGCAGATTATCACCAATACTTCGGCTGATAAGCCAGGTATCATCTGTTTGAGAGTCTTTTAGGTAGTATCCTTCCTGGGTTACTGTTGCGTTTCCTAATAGAAATTCGTACTCTTCATCATTTTTGGTTTGGATCGTTATTTGAACAGGATCATCCCCCGGTTCAAAAAGATCTGGTCCGTCATCAAAAAGGCTCAGTGTATGAGCAGAGAGAAACTCATCAAGGGTGGCTTGAATTTGTATAGAGTCTGTTTTGACATCAGCTCCCTCTTTGATAATCCAGCTTGATTCTCCTTCTGTAAATGTCAGATGGCTATTCTGATGAACAAGAACCATCTGATCAACATCGGCAATCGTCAGATCTGTTATACCTGGCATCTCTACATAGGGCTGGGGGCTGTCTTTATCGGGCTTTTTCTCAATAGACAGGAAGAGATATACCAAACTTAGAATCCCTACGAGACTGACTAATACAATGAGATTCTTCCCTTTCTTTGTCACAGGTTTTTCCTCCGTTTATAGATGATAATTCCTGTTATCATGATAATAAAGGGTATCAGAATAGTAACGACGGCTCCCCATATATAGGCAGATCTCGTATTCATCTGCATCTTGGTTTGCAATAGGGAACGGCTGGGTACTGAGATGGTCACTTCATAATCATCCATCCAGTTAAGTGAACCAATAAGAAGCTTGATATTCCCCGGGAATATGCCAATTCCTCCCATATTAGAGAAGGCTGTTGGACTGGATATAACCACAATCTTAGTTCCAGATATTATGCCATCATCATCTACTTGAGTGATCCTGGCTCCTAAGGTGATGGGCCCTTGTTTATCTGAGTCCACCTGAGTCATGTCTTGTTGGCTAGTATCCAAGCGTAACCAGGATCGGGAACTACTTTGTAGGAAAGGTTCAAATTTTAAGTATTTCTTTGCTGCTTCTGTTTCTTTTATTTCCGCTGCTGCAGCAAAAAAAGGCATCATCTGACTTTGATTAATAAATTGACTAATCCCATCCTCTCCCAGGGTAGGGATGAAGAAGAAAGGATTATCGTTGAATTCTGGTAGGAGTTGTTTGCTATCCCTTTCCATAACGATGCCATTGGTGATGGCTATATTGAATTGACCTAGTACTTCTTCCAGATTAGGTAATTCGGACTGGGAGAAACCTATCGCTATAAATAACTTACCCCCTCCTTGCAGATATTCGTTGAGAATATTGGCTTCATAGGACGTAAAATCTTCTTGAGGCCCGATAATGAGGAGCATATCAGCGTCTGATGGAACAGCTCCTTCTCTGGTGATATCAAGTGAGCTTAGTTTATAGTTGCTTTCTTTAAGCTGGGTTTCTATATCTCCTCTTAGGAAGCTTCGTTCTCTGTGTCCTGTTACTTCATATACTTTGGGTTGGCGTCCTGATTTAACATAGGCTATAGCAGAGGATAACAACTGTTCGGCTTTTAAACCATACACCTGAGCTTGTTCTCCAGAGTTATCAACAATATAGAGATCTGTATCATGAAGAACCTGGAAATGCCCTTTACTTGTAATGATTATACTTCCAATGGATAGTGGTTTATCAGGATTTGTGTAGGGTTTTAATAGGTCCGGATTACGATCAGGATCTATTATGGATAGCTTCACATGGGAGTAGAAGGCATACTCATCTAGGATACCCTTTACAAGGGCTGTCTCTTTACCAGGTTTGTAGAGGGCATAGATGGTTACATCATCATCTAGTGACTTCAATAGTTCCTTAGAAGGAGCGGAGAGGCTGAAAATACTCTTTTGTGTCATATCTATTTGCAGGTTTAAGGATCCGACTATTAAGTTAAAGATTACCAATAACGTGAGAACCAGTAGGCTTACTACAACAGAGTAAAGGGCCAGTTTAACTCTTGAATCTATGTTTTTGAGTAGTTTCATCTTAAGCCTCCTTAGTCCAGCTGCGTTTTTCAATAAGCCTGGTGGTCATGAACAAAAAGAAAAGAGCAAAGCTAAGATAGTAGATGGCATCTGATAACTTGAGGAGTCCCATTGGGAAATAGGTGTATCTGGATGTGAGGGAAAAGCTGCTAATGCTCTTAGCTATTAATGAGGCATAGCTTGCCTGATGGATGAAAAATACTGCTCCTCCTATCACCAGAGCCATAATAGTCACAAAAAGCGGAATGATAATCGTTCCACTTTGTCTATAGAGCCAATAACCAATCAATAAGATGATGACAGCGACGAAGAGGAAGCCCCATAAGGGGGAATTGGGCACAATAGGTTTTAAAAAATCTGCAAACCAAGTGAATAATACCGCTCCAAAAGTGGTGATGGCTGCAGAAGCTTGATTATCTGTCAGGGCACTGATATAGACCCCCATAGCCAAAAAAGCTCCTCCTAAAAGGAAGAACCCAAGATAGGAGCCGAATATTTTTACAGCTTCTATATTTCCATAAAAGGCCAGAATAATGGGATAAATGAGCGTGATACCAATGGTAATAAGAAAAACAGTCAAAGGTGCTAGAAACTTACCAATGACGATTTGTACAGGAGTCACTGGTGCTGTTAATAAAAGCTGGTCTGTTTTGTTTTTCTTTTCATCAGCAAAAACCTTCATTGTTAATAAGGGAATAACAATAGTGAATATAGAAATAAGTGATCCCAGGTATTCTGCATATTGGGTACTATTCATAAAGAGGTTCTGTATGGTGAATAATAAACCTGAAATAAATAGGAATGAACCCATGAAAATATAACCATAGGGCGTTAAAAAGTAAGAGCTTAGCTCTCTTTTGTATATGGCAAACATCTATAGTTCCTTTTCTGTTGTGGTTAGATTTAAGAATATTTCTTCGAGACTTATATGACTTGGTCTCATTTGCATGATAGGAAATTTGTTTCGACTCATAAGATAGAAGACTTCTTCTCTGATATCGCGATCATCTTCTGCTTTTAAAATCATATTAATGATTCCATCTTCAGAAGACTTCTGGCACTGAACGAGGGTCACTGCTTTCATATCTTTAATAGCTGACCTTATATTATCCTGATTGGCCTTTATTTTTAGCTGAATCTGATTGGTGCCTTCCATCATTTTTGCGAGATTTTCCGGAGTGTCAGAGGCTGCAATCTTCCCCTTATTAAGAATGAGGAGGCGGTTACAGATTGCTGATACTTCAGGAAGAATATGGGAACTTAGTATGACCGTATGTTCCTGTCCTAATTTTGTGATGAGATTACGCATTTCGATGATTTGCTTCGGATCCAGGCCTACAGAGGGTTCATCTAAAATGAGAAGGTCCGGATTGCCTAATAAGGCCTGGGCCACTCCCACCCTTTGTTTGTATCCTTTAGATAGGTTATCAATGAGTCTGTTCTGCTGGTCTGTTATTTGAACAACCTCCATAACTCTATCTCTATCAGACTTTACTGTTTTAGAATTGAGACCCTTAAGTTGAGCCACAAAGGACAGGTAAGATTTGACGGTCATATCCGGATATAGAGGGGGGATTTCAGGAAGGTAGCCTATTTTTCTTTTGACTCCAATGGGATCTTCCCTAACATTAATACCATCGATTTCGATAGTGCCAGAAGTAGGGGCGAGAAAACCGGTGAGCATATTCATCGTTGTTGACTTACCTGCTCCATTCGGTCCAAGAAAACCTACAATCTCACCTTTTTTAATTCCAAAACTTATATTATCCACAGCTTTTTGTTTACCGTAGTGTTTGACAAGATTCGTTGCTTTAATCAATTAGGCACTCCTTAAATTATCGGAAAATAATCCTACCACGGGTTTTTTGAGTTGGTGAAGGAATAATAGGCACAATTTTTGAACCCAGGGGACAAAATCATTAATATAATTCTTCTTTTTATTTTAATTTATTATATGATGGGTCAGCATGGATACGGAAGACTGGAAGAATAATCTGCCCTTGGACTATATGGAGAAAGAAAACTTTTCCCTCCAATTAGCACGCTCTGTTATAAAGTTCGAACATGGAACGGACTGGCAGGTGGATAAAACGAATAATGTATATGATTTGATTTGCTGTTTAGAAGGGCATGCGGAATATGAGATAGGTTATGAGAGATTTGATATGGCACCGGGTGATATGGTTCTTATTGAACCTAATGTTCCTTTTAAGGGACATATTTCCAAGGGAGAGCATTTTGTTGGAATCGCACAGCATTTTCAATTCTGGATCTTCGGAGTCATTGACTTCTTTGCCTACATTCAATATCAACGAAAGATTTCTTTGAAGGATTGGGCCAGCTTCAAACCTATATTAGAATACTATTGGTCTTATGCTCCTGTTGATTCTATTATTTATGGGCAGAACTGTGCTTTTCATGTAATTTTGACTAAGTTTATTAGAGAGTCTTTCATCAATACTAGATTCCAGAAGGAAACTCCTTACTTTATATTGGAGACCGCTGCCCATGTCGGGGCTCGGGCTCAGTTTGCCGATACTCTTGATAGCATATTAGAAGAGATACCCTATTCCCGTCGTTATCTGGATAATGAGTTCAAACGATTTACTGGTAAAACCCTTAAGCAGTTTTGGTTAGAGAGAAAGCTTAAGAAAGCAGAGAAGCTATTAACTAGTGGTAACTCGGTAAAAGAAACTGCTTATCTGTTAGGCTTTACAGACCCTCTTTATTTTAGTCGTCTCTTTAAAAACAAAAGGGGATACAGTCCTTCAGAAGTTCGCTAATATAAACCATTTTCTCCATAGGTTCCTGTTGTTTTGTCCATATCGAATGAGGCCATTATGATGTTAGAATTCAAACACGAGGTAAATGATGACAATTAATTATTTGAACATTACCCCTTATACGGTGACTTTTACATGGGATTATCCCTTGAAGGATTCCTTGGATAAGGAATTTACCGTATCAATCAAGGGTGATGGTAAAGAGTATAATAGATATGTTACTGGCCGTAATGCTGTAACTATTTCCGGTTTGGAACCAGGAACTTCTTATGAAGGAACTGTAGAAGGTGCAGGGACTGTGTGGTCTATAGACTTCTTCACACAAGAAGGTTCTTCTTTAAATCCTTTAGCTTTTGGTGCTTTAGGTGATGGTATTCATGATGATACCTTGGCTTTTCAGGCCGCCATAGCTTGTCTTCCCAAAGAAGGTATATTACGAGTTACTTCCGGGACGTATCGGGTAAAACCTCTTTTTCTAAAATCAAATATGACTTTGGTCTTGGAAAAAGAGGCTCATTTAATGGCTGAGAAAGATCCTTCTTTCTATCCGATGATTCCTAAAATGGAAGAAGGACGTATCCTGGGTACCTGGGAAGGTTTGGAGTCTACGATCTATGCCTCTGTTATAACAGCAGTGGGTTGTGAAAATCTAACTATTGCTGGTGAAGGTATTATTGATGGGAACGCAGATATCACTAATTGGTGGCATTCTCCTAAGAATACTGTTCCAGCAGCTAGAGGGAGACTAGTTTTTCTTAATCAATGTCGTAAGGTTACAATGGCAGGTGTAACTCTTCAGAATTCTCCCTCTTGGACATTGCATCCTTTTTGTAGTAATGAACTTCTTTTTGCTGATCTTAAGATCAAGAATCCTGATGACTCTCCCAATACGGATGGTTTGGATCCTGAGTTTTGCCAGGATGTGGTACTACATAGTATTCATTTCTCTGTAGGGGATGACTGTATTGCTATTAAAGCAGGGAAAAAAGAACTGGCAGATCATATCAGATTATGTACTAAGAATGTAACGATTGAGAACTGCCTAATGGAACGGGGACATGGCGCTGTTGTTTTGGGCAGTGAAATGTCAGGTGGCATCGAAAATGTTCATGTAAAGGATTGTGTCTTCCTGGATACGGATAGAGGTATTCGTCTCAAAACAAGACGAGGAAGAGGGGGAGCTGTTAAGGATATTCATTGCGAATCTGTGTATATGCGTAACATTGGTTCCGCTTTTGTTTTTAATATGTTCTATTTCTGTGATGCTGATGGTAAGACTCCTCCTGTTCAAAATAAGGAAGCCCTTCCTTTAAATGAAGGAACACCTGAGTTGTGTAATGTTCATTTGGAAAATATCGAAATCGATGATTTACGAAATTGTTTCCTTTTTATGTATGGTTTGCCCGAAAGATGGGTGAATAATGTTAAACTTAAGGGTATTAAGGCGACTGCAGCTCAAAATCCAGAACCGGAATTTGCGGCTATGATGTGTGATATCGATCCTATGGTTCATCAAGGTTTATTCCTGCGGAATGTTAAAGATCTCGAAATGGAAGATCTGCAAATTGATGGATTTGAAAAGGATTTGAAAGGGATAGATAATGTTAAATTAGATGGCAATGGTATTGCTATTTAAATAGATAAGATAGTTATTAGGAGGTAATATAATGGATATAAGACATCCTGTTCATCCCGAACATGGTAAAAAAATGGACACTACTGAATTGAAAAGACATTTTCAAGTAGAAAATATCTTTGGTGAGGATAAGGTTAACTTAACCTATAGTCACATCGACCGAATTGTATTTGGTGGTGTTATTCCTAAGAAAGGAAAGGTAGATTTTCCTAAAGAAGTGTCAAAAGAAATCGCACAGGACTACTTTTTGGCAGCTCGAGAAATGGGTGTAATCAACTTAGGTGGTAAAGGTACTATCACTGCTGATGGTGTTGATTATGAGTTAGAAAACCTTAATGGTTTGTATCTTCCAAGAGGAACTAAGGAAATTTCCTTTGCCAGTGCTGATGCTTCAGCTCCTGCAAAATATTATATTGCGTCATCACCAGCGCATAAAGAATATCCTGTGAAGAAGATCACTCTTGAAGATGCTTCTCCTTCTCCTTTAGGTGACAGTGAGAAATGTAATAAGAGAACTATCTACAAATATCTTCACCCTAATGTTCTTGAAACATGTCAATTGTCCATGGGATTCACAAGAATGGAGCCGGGAAGTGTTTGGAATACCTATCCTTCCCACACTCATGAAAGACGAATGGAAGTTTATCTCTATACGGAAATGGACCCTGATACATTGGTTTTCCATATGCATGGCGAACCTTCTGAGACTAGACACATTATCATGAGAAATGACCAAGCTGTTATTTCTCCTTCATGGTCTATTCACACAGGTGTTGGAACAGGTCCTTATAGCTTTATCTGGGCTATGTGTGGAGAAAACAAAGTTTTCGATGACATGGATTGGGTAGCTGCTGAAGATATGGCTTAAGGTCAGATCTACGTTGTGATTTGTAGCAGAGAGGATGTTTCATTCTCTCTGCTTTTTTTATAGGGTGTATTGAAGGAGTTTGGAATGTTAGATCGTTTTAGTTTAAAAGGTAAGGTAGTTCTTATTACAGGAGCCTCCCGGGGCTTGGGACAGGGTATGGCTGTTGGTTTGGCTAAAGCTGGTGCTGATATCTTTGCTTTGGGTGTTAGTGCTATGACGGAAACTAAGGAACTTGTTGAAAAAGAGGGGCGTCGATTTGACTCTGCAAAAGCCGATCTTGTTCATTGTTCTGTTGAAGACCTAGCCTCTTATGTAAAAGCTGCTGTTGATCATATGGGACATGTTGATGTTCTTGTTAATAACGCAGGTATCATTAGACGAGAAGATTCTATTCAGTTTACGGAAAAAGATTGGGATGAGGTAATGGATATTAATATCAAGAAGGTCTTTTTCCTTAGTCAAGCTTTTGTTAATCAATTATTAAAACAAGGGAAGGGGGGGAAGATTATTAATATTGCTTCCATGCTTTCCTTTCAAGGGGGAATTCGTGTTCCTTCCTATACGGCATCAAAGTCAGGCATTCGGGGACTTACTATGTCAATGGCTAATGAATGGGCAAGTCATGGTATCAATGTTAATGCCATTGCTCCTGGCTATATGGCGACAGACAATACTAAGGATCTACGTAATAATCCTGAAAGAAGTGCGCAAATATTAGACAGAATTCCAGCAGGGCGATGGGGGACTCCTGAAGATTTGGCTGGAACCTGTGTCTTCCTGGCAGGTGACAATTCTAATTACATTAATGGTTATACTATTGCCGTGGATGGTGGTTGGTTAGCGCGTTAACATGTATTGCAAAAGCCCCCCATGGTGATGAGCCGAAGGGGGCTTCTTTTTCTAGGAGATTACAGTCTTGTTGGTTTCTCACAATTGTATTGGCAATGGAAATAGAAAACCGAATGAGTAATGAATCTGTAACCGGTTACAATGTTAGCACTGTAGGTTATAGATTTCAACGAAAAAAAACATAATATTTAGGAATATTTGAGATATTGTTTGACTTGTAGAATGTAACCGGTTACAATTTAGGCAACAAGACAATACCAGGAGGGTATGATGAGTCAACAGAATGTTGATTTGTTGCCTGTTAGAGATTGGGCAGCCAACAATCAAAAAAAACCGGCTAATCCGGTTAAAATTCTTCAATTTGGTGAAGGTAACTTCTTACGAGCTTTTGTCGATTGGATGATCGATATTTTAAATGAAAAGAGTGATTTTAACGGAAGTGTTCGTATTGTACAGCCACTGGATCGTGGTATGGTATCAATGCTTAATGATCAAGACGGTTTATACACTGTTGTTCGTCGTGGTTTATCTAAAGGCCAGATTGTCCAAGATAATAGATTAATTACCTCAATAGAAAAGGGAATCAATCCTTATACTGAATATGATGAGTTTCTGGCTTCTGCTACGTTAGAAGAACTTCGTTTTATTGTTTCTAACACTACAGAAGCCGGTATTCGATACGAAGCTTCTGATAAGTTAGAAGATAAACCCGCATCATCATTTCCAGGTAAAGTAACACAATTATTGTGGGCGAGATTTAATCACTTTAAGGGTGATAAAAATAAGGGAATTAACTTCATTCCTTGCGAACTTATTGATAAAAATGGTGATAATCTTAAGGCTATCGTTCTTCGCTTAGCTAAAGAATGGAATTTAACATCTGAATTTATTAATTGGGTAGAAGACTGTAATGTTTTCACTAATACTCTCGTAGATAGAATTGTTCCTGGTTACCCTGCTAATGAGATAGACGAATTATGTCATAAGTTTGGATACAAAGATAACTTAGCTGTATCCTGTGAAGATTTTCATTTATGGGTAATTGAAGGTGGTGAAGCTTTTCAAAAAGAACTTCCTCTGACAGAAGTAGGATTAAATGTTGTATGGACAGATGATTTACCTTCTTATCGAACAAGAAAAGTTCGTATCCTAAATGGTATCCACACTATGACTTGTGCTGCCGCTTATCAATATGGTATTGAAACAGTAAAAGAAAGTTTTGATGATGACGTTGTCTCTAAATTCATATCTCTTGGATTAGAAAAAGATATATTACCAACTCTTGCTGATCTTAAAGAAGATCCCGCTCCTTATGCTCAGGATGTACTTGAAAGGTTTGCTAATCCCTTTATTCAACATGCTTGGTTAAGCATATCCCTTAATACCGTATCTAAGTTTAAAACAAGGGTTCTCCCTAGTCTGCTTGGTATCCTGGAAGGGGAGAATAAGGTTCCTGAAGTATTGGCTTTTGCCCTTGCTTCAATAGTGGCATTCTACGAGGCAGAAAAAGTAGATTCTCAGTATTTCGGAGAAGGTATTAATGGCCGTTATGAGATTAAAGATACTCCAGCGAATATCGATTATATTATGGAGTGTTGGAAAGCATTCGACGGTGATCCAGAAACTATGGACCTTGTAGTCGAGAAAGTTCTTAAGAATGAAGATTTTTGGGGACAAGATCTATCTCGATTCTCTAACCTAAGTAAGAGTGTAAGCCTTTATCTTTTCCAAATAAAAACAAGAGGAATGAAGAAGGCTATGGCCGATTTGGTTTCAGCCTTACAATAAGGAGACTCTCATGAATTTATGTCATAAGATCCACGAATTGGATAACGTTGCTGTCGCTTTACAAGATTTAACTGCTGGTACAGAAATTTCTATAGGTGATCAAAGTTTTGCTTTGAAGACTGATGTTCCTATGGGACACAAGTTTGCCCTCGTTGATATTGAAGACGGTGGACAGATAATTAAGTACGGTACTTCCATTGGATCTACAAAGACAGAGGTACCTCAGGGCACTCATTTACATACCCATAATGTAAAGACCAACTTAAGTGATGTTCTGGAATATTCCTACGAACCAGCAGAGCCGGCTCTTCCTGTCAGTCCTGCAGAGCATAATAGTTTTATGGGATATCGTCGGGCCAATGGCAAGGTTGGTATTAGAAACGAAATATGGATTATCAACACTGTAGGTTGTGTTAATAAAACTGCTGAAATGCTTGCTAGAGAAGCAACCGCTACCGCTGATGGTAGACATGATGGGGTCTATACTTTTAGTCATCCCTATGGCTGTTCTCAAATGGGTGGGGATCAACTTAAAACTCAACAAGTCCTTGCTGGTCTGGCAAGACACCCCAATGCAGGTGGTGTTCTGGTTCTTGGATTAGGTTGTGAAAACAATCACATAGCTGAGTTCAAAAAGGTTCTTGGTGAGTACGATCCTAAACGAATACGTTTCTTATCTACACAAGATGTCTCTGACGAAATTGAAGCTGGTCATGAAATCATTGAGGAACTTGCTGAAATTCTTAAGGAAGATAAGAGAACAGAATGTCCTGTTTCTGATCTAGTGATAGGTCTTAAATGCGGTGGTTCTGATGGATTCTCAGGTATCACAGCTAATCCCTTAATCGGTCGAGTAGCAGATAAAATTGTTGCCACTGGTGGAACAGCCATACTAACAGAGGTTCCTGAGATGTTTGGAGCTGAACATTTCCTTATGAGCCGAGCTAAGGATGAATCTGTCTTTAAAAAGACGGTAGATTTAGTTAATAACTTTAAGTTGTATTTTCAACGATACGATCAGGTTGTCTATGAAAACCCTTCCCCAGGTAATAAGGCCGGCGGGATTACAACATTAGAAGATAAATCTTGCGGCTGTATTCAGAAAGGGGGAACTTCCCCTGTTGTTGACGTTCTTGATTACACAGAATCACCTAAGCTTAAAGGTTTGAACCTATTAAATGGGCCTGGTAATGATGGTGTTTCTGTTACTAACATGATTGCCGCTGGAGCTCAGATCGTGCTCTTCTCTACTGGTCGAGGAAATCCTTTGGGAGGACCCGCTCCTACGCTGAAGATTGCCACAAATACTCCTTTAGCTGAGAAGAAACCACGTTGGATTGACTTTAACGCAGGACGCTTGCTGGAAGGTAATCCTGAAGAACAGGTAACTAACGAACTGTATGAACTCATTCTGGAAGTTGCCAATGGCAAAAAAGCTAAGAATGAGATCAGTGGATACAAAGAAATTGCTATTTTTAAGGATGGTGTTACTCTATGAGCCACAACTCAAACTTTCTTACTGAAGATTTTCTTCTTCATTCAGAAGCTGCTAAGAAATTATTTCACGAATATGCTGAAGATATGCCTATCTTTGACTATCATTGTCACTTAAATCCCAAAGATCTGGCAGAAAACAGACAATACAATAATCTATATGAAATCTGGTTGGAAGGGGACCACTATAAGTGGCGAGCCATGAGAACTTCCGGTATTTCTGAAGAATATATTACAGGCAATAAGAGCCCCCGCGAGAAATTCCAAAAATGGGCCGAAACGGTTCCCAAAACTATTGGAAATCCCCTTTATCATTGGACTCATTTAGAATTAAGAAGACCTTTTGGTATAACCGATTTGCATCTTAATGCGGATACAGCAGAGGATGTATGGACAAGAACAGAGAAGCTTCTGGCTCAACCTGAGTTTTCCAGCTGGGGTATTTTGAAGAAAATGAATGTTAAGATGGTAGGGACAACAGATGATCCTATTGATGATTTGAAGTACCACGAACAGCTTAACAGTAATAAGGATGCTGAGTTCAAGATGTATCCTACTTTTAGACCTGATAAAGCTATGGGTGTTCATAGTGTAGAAGGGTTTAACGAATACCTTGATACGTTGGGATCCGTATGTAACACCACAATTGATTCCTGGAAATCTCTCTTATCAGCACTAGCCGATAGGCATCAGTATTTTCATGATAGAGGTTGTCGTGTTACTGACCATGCTCTGGATAAAGTATTTTATATTGAAGCGACGGATAGTGAATTAGAAGCTATTTTTACCAAAATCCGATCAGGCAAAGCTCTTAGTGAACAAGAACAGGGGGCCTATATTACTGCCTTTATGTTAGAAATGGGGCGCTTAAATTCTTCAAAAGGTTGGGTTATGCAGATCCATATTGGAGCTTTGCGTAATAATAATAGCAGAATGGTCAGAACCTTAGGTGCCGATACAGGATTTGATTCTATTCAAGACGGTATGGTAGCTCCTCCTCTGGCTAAGTTATTAGATAGCCTGGATACTTCAGATCAACTTCCTAAGACTATTCTGTATACACTTAATCCTGCAAATAACGAAATTTTTGCAACCATGCTTGGTAACTTTCAGGGAGCAGGTGTGAAAGGAAAGTTACAGTTTGGATCTGGTTGGTGGTTTAATGATCAGAAAACAGGTATGCAGGATCAAATGACTAGCTTAGCGAACTTAGGCCTTCTCTCTGCCTTTGTCGGTATGGTTACTGATTCAAGAAGCTTGTTAAGTTATCCACGACATGAATACTTTAGAAGAGTGTTGTGTAATCTAATAGGAGGCTGGGTTGATGCTGGTGAAGCCCCTGCAGACTATGAACTATTAGGTAATATGGTGAAGGATATTTGTTTCCGTAACTGTATAGATTACTTTCCTGTTGAATTGTAATATTAGTTCATGACCATATATGAAATTGCTCGAAAGGCAGGCGTCTCTGTTGCGACTGTCTCTCGGGTTATTAATAATAATAAAAATGTTCGGCAGTCTACTCGAGAGAAAATTCTTAAAGTCATTGAGGAAGAAGAATATTTTCCTAATAGTTTGGCTCAAGGCTTATCAAGTTCTAGTACTCGGGATATCGGGATTCTCTTAATTGATGTGCGACAGTTATATTTCTCAGAAGTTGTGCATTCCATAGAACAGGAAATTAGTCAGCAAGGATATAGTTCCATTCTTTGTAATACTGGTGGCAGCTTAGATGACCAGAGGAATTATTTAGCGCTCCTAATGCAGAAGCAGGTTAGTGCTATTATCCTTGTAGGGTCAGTCTTTAATTATGAGAAGTTACAGAAATCCATCGAAGAGATTGCTAGTAGAATTCCTGTTATAATAATTAATGAGAGCTTACAAGGGGAGAATATATATTCAGTAAGTTGTGATGAATCCCATGGTGTTCAAGAAGCTATTAAATATCTGCATGAACTGGGTCATCGTAAATTCATCTATATAAAAGAGGCAGATACTTATTCCGCCAGGAGAAAATTACGGGGATTTATAAAGGGGATGGAAAGGTTTGATATTCCTAATGAGTCTTACAAAGTTATTCAATCTTCCGGAGGTGTTGAAGGTGGCCGAGTTGCGGGTGAAGTTATAGTTGGTAGTGAATCGCCTTATACGGCTATTATTACAGAAGAGGATATAACCGCGGTAGGTGTTATACAAACTTTGGAGACAAGAGGATTTACTATTCCAGAGGATTATTCTGTCATTGGTTTTAACAACTCTCTGTATACAGAATGTAGTACTCCTAGGATTAGTTCTATTGATAGTCAGATGACACCATTAGGGTTAAATGCCGCTAGGCTTTGTATGGATATCCTCCAAAAAAGACCTGTATCTGCTAAAAATGTCATCTTACCCGAATTAGTGTTAAAAGAGAGCACAGGACCAGCAATATCTTCTTTAGCTATTAACCAAAAGTTCCCGTCTTAAGTTGATTCTTGCTCAATTCTTTAAACATTCCTTCTTGCTTAAGCAGTTCATCAGGACTCCCATCTTGTATGATATGACCTTTTTCCATAACTAATATACGATCCATATGTAATATAGTTGATAGTCTATGGGCTATAACAAAGGTTGTTCTGTTTTCAATAAGCTTATCCATAGCTTTTTGAACTAATACTTCTGAGGCGGTATCTAAGGCAGATGTAGCTTCATCGAAGAAAAGAATTTGGGGATCTCTGTAAAAAGCTCTGGCTAATACCAGGCGTTGGCGCTGTCCTCCTGATAGATTGGCTCCATGTTCTCCGAGTATCGTATCTATTCCTTGAGGTAGCTCTTTAACAAAGTCCCATGCATTAGCTGCCTTGAGGGCTGTAATAACAGACTCAGTATCACTTTGAATATCTCCATAACTGATATTAGCTTTAATAGATCCGGAAAACAGTATGGGAGTTTGACTGACAAAGGCGCAATTTTTTCTCATACTACGCATATCATGAAGGGCATATGATTGTTCATCAAGGAAAATCTCACCCTTTTGAGGTCTCACAAAACCTATTAATAGATTAATAAAGGTTGTCTTGCCACTACCAGAAGGGCCCACTATACCGACAGATTGACCAGAAGGAATATCCAATATGGAAATATCCAGATGCTTTTCCCTTTGGTCCCCATCTGATTCATTATAGGTAAAGGTGACATCTTTAAGATAAAAATGACCTTCAACAGATTGAAATGCTTTTTTTCCCATATTGTATTCAATATCAGGAGCATTTAATACTTCAACAATAGAATGGAAAGACTCCCGTCCTTTGTAAAGATTAGGGAGTATATTAAATACGGCTCCCACTGAGTTAGACATCATTGTGAAAAAACCTTGATATAGGACAATATCTCCCACAGGTATCAATCCTTGGGATGCCATATATACTGTAAACACTAAGGCCAGGAGACTAAATAATTGTAACACTACCCATGTTGAAGCTCCAAAGGCTGCATTGAGAACATCCAAACGTAAACCTGAAGTATTGATTTTATCAAAAAAGACTTCGATATTTTCTATTTCCGTATCTTCAAGGGCATGGGCTCTTGCTACAGGAAGCATTTCAATGGATTCATTAACTTTGGCTGACAAATTTTCCATATCTTTACGATACCTGGTATTTGTTCGTTCCATTCGCTTTGAATAAATAAAACGTATTAGGGCCATTATGGGTAAAGAGGCAATGAAAAAAAGAGTCACCTTAGGTTGTTTATAGGTTGTAACTCCAAAAATATAGATGAAAGAAGTTATAGCAGGCAATAGACTCATTGTTCCTTGCTTTAATGCCATTTCTATGGTCTCCACATCTCTTAGAAATTTAGCTGTCAGCTTTCCCGATTTTGTTTTTAAATAATATCCCATACTTAATTCCTGAAGTTTACGTATGAGATGACTTCTTAGATCCTTTTCTATTTTACGTGAAGCTTCAGAAAAAATTTTAATATGGAGAACATTGAATAGAATATTAAGTACAAGTAATATTCCGATTCCAATACTGGGCCATAGAATTGTTATTAGTCCACTGCTTCCTTTGTCAACAATGGTGTTAATCAAATAAGAGACATAAAGTGGCATCAACCAAACAGGGGAATGTTTGAATAAGAAAAAAATGTAAGATAAAAAAAACTTAAGCCAATGTGTAGATATTAATTTAATCGCGTAATTGTTTTGATTTTTCATTGTCATACTGGCAGTATCTTAAATCGACTTTGTTCCTTTTGAAAGATCTGTTCGAAGATGTGCCCCTCCATAATATGAATTGAACCATTTGTATCACCATTGTTTTCTTTGTATAATACAGCAAACTAACGAACGAGGAGTTTTTATGTTAAATCTTGGAATGCGGGCTCATGATTTGGGTAAGATGACAATAGAATCTTTAGCCCAGGAGCTGCAGAAAAGAAACATTCCCCATATTCATATGGCATTAGCCAAAGTTTTGACAGATTATGATAAGGATAATCATAAATTGTCCCCTGGTTTTGCTCGCCATATAGAAGCCGTACTAAGAGCTCATGGTGCGCATATATCCATACTTGGGTGTTACATAAATCCTGTCCATCCTGATCCTGTAAAATTAGAAGAGAGTCTTTTATATTTTGAAGACCATATTAGGCATGCTAGAGATATGGGGGCTTCTATTGTTGGGACAGAAACAGGTTCCGTTAATGCTGATAATAGTTATCATCCTTTGACAGATACAGAAGAGACTTTTCAGAAATTCATTAAGAGCCTAAAGCGTCTCGTTAATGTTGCAGAAAATTATGGTGTTCATGTAGCTATTGAGGGTGTAGCCATGAAGAACACCATTGATACTCATCAAAAGATGGTTAGAGTTTTTGATATCATAGATTCACCTAACTTGGGCGTTATTTATGATCCTGTTAACTTTATTCCAGACGATCGATGTGCTGATCATGAAAATCATATTGCTGAAGCCTTTCAGTTGTTTGGTGATAAAATTCTAGCCATTCATGCCAAAGATTTTGTTGTAGAGAATAATAAGAAAGTGGGAGATCTACCAGCTGGACAGGGATTGATGAATTATCCTTTCTTTTTAAAGATTCTTAAGGAAAAGTATCCCCATATACATGTATCTCTAGAAAATAATACTCTTGATACTTTGCCTGGGGCATGGAAACATGTTTCTGATTGCTATAGCAATCTTAAATAGTATTTATTCTATATTATTTCTGTTTGTAGGCTCTTCAGTACAAATCACCCTTTTAGGGTGATGTTTTGAAGAGCTTTTCTATTCTACAATGCTTGGGTGGAGGGGTAATGAAAAAAATACTACGAATCATTGGTATTATATTTATTGGTCTTTTTGTTTTAGCTGCGGTTCTAGGTGTTGTCGCAGAAAAGTATGATAAAAAAATAGGTCCCAAACAGGCCTTCTATTTTTTAAATAGTAGTGATGAAGATAGAACCATATTATTCTATCCCTCTACTTTTTCAGATGAAGAGATGTTAAACAATGAAGCTTGGTACGAATTTAATACAAAGCCTGGAAAGACGACATTTGGTAAAATATTCCAGAATAATTACCAATATAAAATCATTTCCTCTGATTCGCAAAAAACGATTCGTCACATAAGGGGATTTAAAGTTTTAGAAAATCAGGAAGAGGATAGTTATAAATACATTTATATTGATCTGGGAAGTCAGTCTTACATTGCTTTGGTAAACGTAAATGCTTACTATGGTGGTGGCGAGATTGCCCAATCTATGGCTGCAGCTGTTGGTTCGAATGCTGATGCCCCTTATATCTATAAGCTATATGATGGTTCAAAGCCAATACAGTTGCCAGATCTTATATATACAAGAGATACCCTTGTTCTTCCTGGGGATAAATTTCCAAACAAAATATCCTATTCTGAGCTTATTTACACTCTTGTCGCTGTGCCTTCTACAGTTAAAACTGTACAGGAAGCACAAACTTATGCTGTAGATTATATAGGCAGTATTTGGTAAGTCGTTATCGGGACATGTTTTTAATTCTATGACTTATTTCTTGAACGGCATTGGCCACTTGTATAGCGTTTTCTGATATATTTTTGGTGACCATTTCTTGTTCTGATAAGGCATTGGCTGAATCTTTTACATAATTGTCAACAGATTCAGCTTGTATAACGATTTCTTTAATGTTGCTGGACAAGTTATTGGATAGGATCTGGATATCTTTTATTTGTTGAGCAATATCCTCTGTAGCTTTTGATGTTTGTCCTGCCAGGTTTTTAACCTCAGACGCTACTACGGCAAAGCCTCTACCGGCATTACCAGCTCTTGCGGCTTCTATCGTTGCATTTATGGCAAGTAAGTTTACCCTATCAGCTATATCACCGATTAGATTTACTATATTCTCCACTGAGGTCATGGTAGAATTAAGGTTAGTACTGACTTCATTTGTCAAATTTATACTAGTTGATATTTGTGATGCAGCTTCTTTGGATAGGCTCATGTTCTTGCTAATATGATCGATGGCTTCTGTTATATTAACTATAGAGGAAGACATATCATCCATCTTTTGTGATGTCGAATCAGTAAATTTGATTGTTTCCATTAAATTAGTCACATCCGTGGCAAATTTGACTATTTTGAAGGGTTTTCCTTCTAAGTCAAAGATGGGATTGTAGTAGGCATGTATCCAAACAGGTTGTCCGCTTTTTGTGATTCTTTTATATACGCTTGTCTGAAATTGACCATTGCGTAATTGAGTCCAAAAGTCTTGGTAGGAAGAACTATTAACTTCCTCTTTGTCCACTAAAAGGCTATGATGTTGGCCTTTTATTTCCTCTAGAGAATATCCGATTATGTTTAGGAATATATCGTTAGCGTCTGTTATTGTTCCATCCAGATTGAACTCAATCACACCTTGGGAATTTTTAATAGCATCGACTTGTCCTGCATAATTTGCATTTGCTTTCTTTTCCTCTGTTATATCCATAGCATATTCTATGATTTTACTGGGTTTCCCATCTGCACCGAAAATTGGATTATAGCTGGCTTGAATCCAAAACTCTTTACCTGATTTACTAATCCTTTTGTATTGTCCGGTGGTAAATTGTCCTCGACTTAATTTATCCCAGAAATCTTTGTATTCTGGTATATCTCTTTGTTTTGTTGGAATGAGAAGTTTATGGTTTTGTCCAATTAACTCTTCTTTTTCATATCCTGAAATAGTTAGGAAATTCTGATTGGCTTGAAGAATTTTACCTTTTAAGTCAAATTCGACAATCCCCTGGGAGATATTATTGGAAGCAATTTGACTTTCGTATTCTTGAATTTTCTCTTTTAGCTCTGTAATATCCATACCAATTAAAACAAATAGGTTGTCTTGCCTTTTTTCCGTACTTGCTTTTAACCAAATCAGTTTAGTCTTATCTTTTGTGATTAAGCTTATTTCCTGGGGAGAGGTGATACTTGTATCATAGTCGTTTGGTATATATTGTGTAATGGATTTTCCTTTTACATCTTGTGCTGATATACCAGTTCTTTCTGTAAAGTACTTATTGACATCGATAATATTTCTATTTTCGTCAAAGAGAATTTCTATTAAATGATTATTTATACTCAAATTAAATTCCTTATGCTTCTTCACTAAGTAACTCCATAAGTTTATATGCTTAAAATAATAAGCTATATGTGTAATAAATCGCTAGAGGTATTTTCATATTTAGGTAAGTCTTTATCAGATTATTTTACTAATATACCCAAATAAGGATGTCAGGTCCAGGAAAATGACAAAGGTGGTAATCGATATAGATATATTGTTTTGTTACAGTTAATATGCTTAGTATAGGAGAGGGAGTAAATCATGAGTAAACAACGCTTGCTGGTCATTAATCCAAAGCAAGATTCTAAAGCATTAATAGCTTTGTCCTCAGAAGTGAGACTAGCAATATATGATCTGCTGCGTAATCAATCCATGAATGTACGTGAGATTGCTGATACACTTCATATACCTGCTTCTACAGCAGCTTTTAATGTGGCGAATATGGAAGAAGCTGGTCTCATAGAAACCTATTCCCAAAAAGCTACTAAAGGGAGCCAGAAAATCTGTAAAGCTCTATACGATGAAATCTTGATTACCTTTGAAATAGAATCAGAAGACACAGCACAGAATACTATTGATATGGAAATGCCTATTGGTTTATACACTGATTTCAATGTTAGTCCGCCCTGTGGCTTGTGCTCTGCTCAAAATATGATCGGATATCTAGATGTGCCAGCTTCCTTTCATGAGGCGGAAAGGGTAAAAGCCAGTCTTCTTTGGTTTCAATCAGGATATGTTGAGTATAAATTCCCTAATAATTCTTTATATGAAAGTAGAGAACTGGAAGCTCTTGAATTTACTTTAGAGCTTTCTTCTGAAGTTCCAGGGACTAACACCAATTGGCCTTCAGATATTTATGTGAGTATTAACAACGTAGAAATAGGCTGTTGGACCTCTCCAGGTGATTTTGGTGATAAGAGAGGTAAGTTTACTCCCGATTGGTGGAAGCTCGAAGGATCACAATACGGATTACTCAAAACCTGGAGTGTTGCTAAATCAGGTTCCTTCATTGATGGTAAACAAATATCAAATGTTTGTTTGAAGGATTTGAATATCAAAGATCATCATTCCATTAAACTACGTATTGAAGTAAAGGATCAGGCTAAGCATGTTGGTGGTGTTAATATCTTTGGAAAATCCTTTGGTAATTATGATCGCGACATCCATTTACGACTAATTCTAGAAAAATAAGTAATACATTAATATTGAATATAAACAATAATATTGTTTGACAGGTTAAAGATGGTCACAGTAAGATCTACCCCATAAAGGGGGAATAGATGAAAGTTCATATTAAAGCTTTAAAACAATTCACTATTGGAGAGGTGGATAAACGAATATTTGGGTCATTCTTAGAGCATCTGGGAAGGGCTATCTATGGTGGTATATATGAGCCAGGTCATAAAGACGCGGATTCTAATGGTTTCAGACAGGATGTGTTAAAATTAGTTAATGATCTGGATGTTCCTGTAATTAGATATCCAGGGGGGAACTTTGTCTCTTCTTTTTATTGGGAGGATTCTGTTGGGCCTAAAGAAGAACGCCCTAAAAGGCTTGATTTGGCTTGGCGAGCTGTAGAACCAAATGAATTTGGGTTGAATGAATTTACCTCCTGGATACGTAAGACCGGAGCAGAGCCTATGATGGCATTAAACTTGGGTACCAGAGGAATTGACGCTGCAAGAAATTTATTAGAGTACTGTAATCATCCTTCAGGATCTTACTGGAGTGATTTAAGAATAAAACATGGATATCCTGAACCTCATAATATTAGATTATGGAATTTAGGTAATGAGATGGATGGCCCTTGGCAAGTAGGGCAGAAGACGGCTGACGAGTATGGCAGAATAGCTGCTGAAACAGCGAAATCATTAAAATTATTCGATCCTGAACTAGAACTCATCGCCTGTGGTTCTTCCAGCAGTGATATGGTTACTTTTCCTGAATGGGAAGCTACTGTTCTGGAACACACTTATGATTATGTAGATTACATATCCTTACATCAATACTTTTCTAATTATGATAATGATTTAGATGATTTTCTGACCTCCAATTTGGAAATGGAAAGTTTTATTAATACTGTGATTGCTACTTGCGACTATGTGAAGAGTAAAAAGAGATCCAATAAAACTATGTATCTATCCTTTGATGAATGGAATGTCTGGTTTCATTCAAAAGAAGCGGATAAGGACATTGAGCCCTGGACAGTAGGGCCTAAACAATTGGAAGATATTTATACTTATGAAGATGCATTAGTTGTTGGTTTGGCATTGAATACTTTATTGCGTAAATCAGATCGTGTAAAAATTGCCTGTCTTGCCCAATTGGTAAATGTAATAGCCCCAATAATGACAGAAAATGGTGGTAGTGCATGGTGTCAAACCATTTACTGGCCCTTTTATTATGTATCAAAGTATGGCAGAGGGGTGGTATTGCAATTAGATGTTGATTCCCCAACCTATGAAAATAAGAAGCACGGAGCTGTCCCCTATCTTGATGTTGTTGCTGTTTGGGATGAAAAAAATAATAAAATAGTTGTTTTTGGAGTAAACAGGAGTCCTTCAGAAGCATTAAGTTTTAATCAATCCTTTCATGGGTTTGGTGAATTAGTTCTAGATGATTGGGTAGAACTACACCATGATGATATTAAAGCTGTTAATACAAAAGACCAACCTAAAAATGTATATCCACAACAGAAGTCTGTTGATGTTGAATCCATTGACTTGTCTCCTCTTAGTTGGAATATGCTTGTATGGAAGGTTAAATAAACAGTTATTGTGAGAATATAAATAATATAATTGTACAGAAACAATGAATTTGTTGACAGCATAAATAAGTGGATCTAAGCTTACACTGTATTCATATACGGCGCAAATTTAGGAGGAAAAAATGAGAAATCACACTTCTTTTATGCTGTTTTTAATTTTCTTACTTGTAAGTACTATGGCATTTGCTAATGGTGATCAGGAAAATAACAGTGGAATGAGTCCAGATGAAGTGACTTTAAGCTTTTGGACTTTTCAAGAAATTCATTATCAGTATTTTTCAAAGATGGTTGATAGATGGAATGCCGAAGGCCATAAACCAATGATAAAAATTGATGGTCAAGTACTTCCTTATGGAGAGATGCATGACAAGCTGTTAGTCGCTCTTCAATCAGGAGTAGGGGCTCCAGATATGGTTGATATTGAAATCTCCCGATTTCCTAATTATCTGAAAGGGAAGGTTCAACTTCTTCCTTTTAATGATATGATTGATCCTGTAAAAGACAAGTTAGTCATTGCTCGTTATGATAATTACGCCAAGGATGGCATGTACTATGGATTACCTTTTCATGTAGGTGCCAGTGTCATGTATTACAATAAAGAATTATTAGATGCTGCAGGAGTTAAAGTCTCTGATATCGTTACTTGGGATGACTATTTTGCCGCAGGAAGAAAGGTCTTGTCCGCTACTGGTAAGCCCATGACCACCTTTGAAGTTACAGAACAGTGGTCTTTCTGGCAGATGATCAGTCAACAAGGATCTGACTTGTTTAATGCAGATGGCACCCCTTCTCTCGATAATCCAACAAATGTAAAAACTCTTCAATTCATGTTAGATATGATAAATTCTGGTGTTGCCGTACCTGCTCCCGGTGGATTTCACCATTCTGAAGAATATTATGGTTTTATGAATGATGCAGGGGCTGCTTCTGTTATGATGCCTATGTGGTATATGGGACGATTCACAGATTATATGCCTGATCTGAATCAAAAGATTATCATAGCTCCCTTGCCTCGTTGGACAAAAGATGGAAATCGTTCAGCCGGGATGGGAGGTACTTCTACCAATGTGACAGCACAAAGTAAATATCCTGATGTGGCCAAGCAATTTCTTGCCTTTGCCAAACTATCTCAAGAAGGCAATATTGCCATGTGGAAAGATCTTGGATTTGATCCTCCAAGATGGGATGTTTGGGAAAAGCCTGAAATGAATGAGCCTAATAAATTCACAGCGTATTTCCTTAATGATAATATTTTTGAAATGCTAGTTGATATTAAGGATGAGGTTTATCCTATTAATGTTGTGGAAGATTTACCTGAAGGTATCACTCTTGTTAGGAATGCCTTATTTCAAGTATTAGAAGAGCAAAGCAAAACTCCTAAAGAAGCTTTAAGTGATGTGGCAAAGGAACTTCGTTAGTTTTTGATAAGTCAAATAAATACCGGTCGGATGATTTATTTACTATTTCATCCGACTGCTTTCAATTGAGGTCTTCAATGAATAATGCTAAAACATTTCAACAAAAAATAGTTCCCTATGTTTTTGTCTCTCCTTTCATTATTACTTTTCTTCTTTTTTTTCTTTATCCACTTATTTCTAGTGTGATAATGAGTTTTCAAGAAATTTATCCCGGTGAGGTAAGTTTTGTTGGGTTCAGTAACTACAATGAATTGGTAACTGAACGTTTTTATACTGCATTAAGTAATAGCTTTTGGTACACCTTTTGGACGATTGCCATTTTAGTACCTTTGCCCATTATTCTGGCGGTAGCTCTGCATAAAGCCACTGTAGGCAATACTGTTTATCGAGCCTTACTCTTTGTTCCTTCTCTTGTTTCTGTTGTCGTTGCTGGTACTTTGATTCGGTTGTTGTTTGCTTCAAATGATCAAGCCCTTGTTAATAGTTTATTTCGATTACTGGGAGGAGAGAGCAAAAACTGGCTATTAGCGGGACAACCTTATGCCATGATCTTACTTGTTGTCCTGGCGACTTGGAAGTGGACAGGAGTCAATATAGTTTACTTTTTGGCTGGCATAAATAGTATTCCCCATGAGTTATATGAAGCAGCCACGATTGATGGTGCTGATTGGAATACACAATTCTGGAAAATTACCCTCCCACTAATTAAACCAACAATAATCTTTGTAATAACTATTAGTATCTTTGGCGGTTTTTCTATGTTTGAAGAAAGTTATATTCTGTGGGCCGGAAATGAGTCTCCTAATAATGTTGGTCTTACCATGGTTGGCTATTTATATCAGCGGGGCTTTCAACAAGCTAATTTGGGGGTTGGTTCTGCTATTGGAGTTGTTCTTATTACTATAGTTTTCATTATTAGTATAGTACAGCTTAATTTATTTGGTTTTTTTAAGGAAGAACAGTAATGACAGTTAAAAATACTCTTCTAAAATATCTCAGGGTTTTTGTTGTGACATTCGTTTCCATGGTATTTGTCTTTCCACTCATTGCCTTAATTTTTGCTTCTTTGAGACCTGGTCAGGATCTGATGAGATTTGGAATATCCTTGAAAACCTTAATTCCAACCCAGCTAAGTTTAGATTATATTTTAGCTTTATTTGGTCCCCTTGGTGAGAACTATAGAAGTTGGTTCTTGAATAGCATTGTCATCACCGCTTTACAAGTTGTGATCAGTATTTTTCTATCTTCCATGGTTGGATATGGACTTGGTGTTTATCGTTTTAAAGGAAGGAATGTTATCATGGTTTTGGTCATTTTTGTTATGATGATTCCTATTCAAATATTAATTCTACCTTTATACAAGTTATCTATCAATTTAAAAATAATTGATACCTATGTAGGAGTCATTCTTCCTTTTGCTGTATTTCCTTTAGGAATATTTTTCTTTAGGCAGTATGTCCTCGGTATGCCAAAAGATTACATTGATGCCGCACGAATTGATGGTTTAAATGATTATATGATATTTGTCCGTATTATGGCTCCTATTATGGCTCCAGCATACGGGGCTATGAGTATTTTGATTGCATTAAATAGTTGGAACCAATTTCTGTGGCCTTTGATTGTCTTAAGGTCATCTCAAAAGTTTACCCTTCCAATCGGGTTGAATACCTTATTAACTCCCTATGGGAACAATTATGATGTTCTTATCTCTGGTGCTGCCCTTGCTACCATTCCTATAATTATTGTCTTTATCTTTTTTCAAAAGAATTTTATGACTGGTATGACAGCAGGGGGAGTTAAAGGATAAGTAAGTTTTATATGGGATAAAAAAAGCCTCCCTATTAGGAGGCTGTATAAGGCGCCGACCGGATTCGAACCGGTGAATGAAGGTTTTGCAGACCTCTCCCTTACCACTTGGGTACGGCGCCATTTGACTGCGAGGTGTAATATAACAAAAAGAGTTTTCTTTGACAAGCCTTTCTGAGTAATACTTTAACAATGTTCATTATTAATAGGTTGATAGAAATACCCATCCTACAAAAGTTAGGTCTTTATGAATCATTCGACTAAAATAATGAAGATGTCTCATTTGGTATAAATATCAGTTGAAGTAAAGATTTGTATTTTAATCCCACATTGTAAATAGCCCTCACTAAGTGATGTTCAGTGAGGGAGTATTCCTATTTAAACAAAATAGATTCTAAAGCATCTTTTGGCGTGTATTCTTTATTAAGCACTTTATAGACAAAGTTTATAATATTTAATTTGAGGTTAAATGCTAACATCAGTTGATAAGCCATCTTGCAGGCGGCAACCCCTTCTGGTAGATAGGGTAACTTTGTAATGTTATCCAGTATCTCATCAATGTTATCGTAGGGATCAATGATTCCTTTTAGGACTATATCTCTACCAAAGCGTCTGTTACGACCATGGACGGATCGACAGGTAACATCCAAATCTCCCACTCCAGCTATGGAAGTAAAAGTTTCTGGGTGAGTGGCTCCCATAGCCTTCCCCAATAGCATTAATTCATTTAATCCAGCTGCCAATACCAAGCTTTCAGCATTATCTCCAAATATTTTGGAATCTTCCTTAAGGGCATCGATGGCTCCAAAGGCGATGGCGATAACATTTTTCAAGGCCGCTGATGTCTGAACTCCTACCACATCTAAACTACTATACACTTTGAGGGAATCAGAATTGAGCAATTCCCGAAATCTTATTGAATTCTTAGGATTAATACTGGCTGATATTAGACCTGTTAACATACCCTGAGCTACTTCTTCTGCATGGCTAGGGCCAGAAATATAGACAAGGTTGCCTTTATAAAATCCAGGGAGATAGTTTTCTAATACTTCCACAATTGGCTTTGGTTTGTCTTCTCCTGGAAGAAAACCTTTTGTGATAATACCAATAGTACTCTTTCCTTCCATAATATTAGGTACTGTAATAATTTGTTTAGCTATTCCTAAAAGGAATAAAGAAGGTGTTGCCAAGATAATATAGTCTTTTCTTGATGCTGCTTCGATAAGGTCCGAAGTGGCTGTTAGTGTATCTGGAAGTTTTGTACCTGGAAGATATCTTTTATTCTCATGTTCATTATTTATGGAATCTGCCACATCTTGTTCGAAGCTCCATAATTGAACAGATATTCCCTTTTGGGCTATAGCTTTTCCCACTGCTGTTCCCCAAGCTCCCGCTCCAATTATTCCAACAGTATTTTTATCAACCATTGTGGTTCCTTTTTCTAAAAAATATGTGCTAAATCATCCACTTGTTTAGCCATCAGGTCAAGACTAACACTTGAATTGATCATTTGCTATTAGATATTTTACAATATATTAGAAAACTTGGTTGTTAAACTTTATTTTATCCAATAATAAATGCTGAATCTCTTATGTGGAACAGATTGGATCTTATTTATATGATGTGTTAGACTCAGTTCAATGTGTTTTAGAAAATTCCTAGTCCTTATACTTGGCTTCTTATATTTAACATTTAGTCTATATGCTTATGATGAGATCGATATCAATTCCACAACCGATGGATTAATAGGCATTGGTGGAGAAGGTAATGATTATGTGACCTATATATTTGAGGTAACTGATTCCACCTTTGCCTTGCAAATAAAATTAAACAATTCTGTCGCTGATTTAGACCTTTACCTAAGATATGGTGAAGATATGATGAACTACGATGATGCAGATGCGAGAAGTGCTGGCATTGAATACAATGAATCCATATTTCTGAGTCGAACAAGTGATACGCCATTGCAGACAGGATATTACTATTTAGATGTAGCTCAAAATAATACAGGATATCCCCAAAAAAATGGTGAATTATGGGATCAAGTTCCCTATACTTTAAACCTAAGATCCTACTCCCAATATAATTATAGCGAAGTAGAATTAAACAAAGTTTATAATAGTTCTATCTTACGGGAGAATGGACACTTCCAAGTATATAAACTTGAATTAGATTCGGTACAATCCTATCTAAGAATAGATCTATTGCGATCTGTAGCTGATTTGGATTTCTTTTTTCAAAAAGATTATCCTGCTATTGATGCTAAGGATGCCGCTTATTCCCAGAAGAGTTTACTTGCCCATGAGTTTTTAGAAATAAAGGATCAAGATTTTCTTACTCCCGGGTCTTACTATCTTACAGTCTATGATCCGCTTAACTTGAACATGGATTTCCCTTTTGCTTTGAGAATAGCTAATGATTATTCATTCATAACAGAAGACTTGCCAGTATTAGATACGGGTGCTGTTACTAATATCAATAGAGCCGCTGAAGCTACCGTAGAGATATCAAGCAATAATAGTCGTGGTTCTGGTTGTCTGGTCAGCCCTATGGGATTTATTCTTACCAATTATCATGTTATTAAAGCCCCTTGGGGTGAACCGTATAAAACATTTTATATCAGTTTGAATCAGAATTTATCATTACCACCTGTAGAACAGTTTCAAGCTGTTTTTGTTGATGGGGATGAAGAAAAGGATATTGCCCTATTAAGAATTACAAGTGATTTTTATGGACAACTTCTTCCTAGTGATTACCGGTTCCCGTACTTTACTATAGGAGATTCTTCCCAATTAGAGCTTGGTAATACATTACATTTGTTCGGTTATCCCAGTATTGGCGGTCAAGGAAGCCGGGTTTCTTTGACTTATACCCAAGGTTTTGTAAGTGGCTTTGAACAAACTAACTATGGTCAAATCATTAAAACTGATGGAGAGATAAGCTCTGGTAACTCAGGAGGAGCTGCTACTGATGATCAGTTTCGATTAATTGGATTACCTACAACAGTTGTCTCTGAGCATTCTGGTCGCTTGGCTTATATTCATCCAGTGAATCTAATTCCTCAAGAATGGCGTAGATTATGGGAGAATTTTCAATGAGAGAAGATGTTAGTTTATTACAGGAATTGATTCGTAATAAATGTGTAAATACGGGGGATGTGAAATCTGGCAATGAAATTATAAGTTGTCATACCTTAGAACGTTTCTTCAATACCTATGGTTATGAAGGGGAGATCCTTCATAAAGAAGAATCTCGTTCCAATTATCTATTAAGAGTCCCCGGTTATGATAAGAAAGCCCCCTCACTCATGTTTCAGTGTCATTTAGATGTTGTTCCCGCCACAGAAGAGGATTGGGATCTTCCTCCCTTTGAAGGAATAATACAAGATGATGTCTTATGGGGGAGGGGAGCCGTTGATATGCTTAATATCACAGCCGCAATGGCTGTAGGTTTTGTTAAGGCCCTGAAGCAGAAGACTTCCTTTCCTGGCGATCTCATATTTCTGGCTCTTGCAGATGAAGAAGCTAGTGGACAATATGGTGCTGATTTCCTCACGAAACATCATTGGGACAAAGTTCAATGTGATTATCAAATTAGTGAGCTTGGTGGCTTTCATTTAGCAACGGACAATGGTCCTGCTTTGACTCTTGCAAGAGGGGAAAAGGGAGTCATGTGGACTCGTATATCTGTGAAAGGGACAGCCAGTCATGGTTCCATGCCCTATAAAAGTGATAATGCTGCTTACAAGATTGCCAAAGTATTGCAACTTCTGGCAGATCAGAACACTGCTCCTAAGCTCCATGATCTGTTTAAAGACATGGTTGCCCAGAGTCTGACTAGTAGCATAGCTGCTAGATTATTGAATTTTGAAGATCATGATCTAGGGTTGGATCAAGTCTTTGAGGATAATCCTGGTTGGGCCAAATTCCTTCATTCTGCCTCACATCTAAGCATTAGTCCTGGTGTTATACGCATCGGAGATAAGGTTAATATTGTGCCTGATCGTGGAGTATTAGATTTGGACATAAGGATTTTACCAGGAGAAAACAAAGATTCTGCTCTAGCAGAATTACGAAGAATCCTTGAGCCTTGTCTAAATGATATAGATATTGAAGTTTTTGAATATTTTCCTCCCAACCTTAGTAAGAAAGATACTCCTTTAAAGAAAGCTATTACCCAGGTTACCAGTGGTCATTTCCCAAAGCATCAAATACTGGACATGCTTATAGGAGGTGTTACTGATGGTAGATATTGGCGAAATAAAGGAACTTGTGTCTATGGATTCAGCTTATTTGATGAAGAATTGACCTTAAATGCCTATTCAGAAAGGCTTCATGGTAAAAATGAAAGAATCAGTTTAAACAGTTTAAAACTCTCAACAGACTTTTTTACAGAGATACCCAGCTCTTTCTATAGAGAGTGGGAGTTATCAAAATGATAAAATTACCGATGGTTATTACCATTGGTAATTATTATAATCTTTTGAAAGCATCATACAATAAGAGGCAATTCTGGATGATTTCTTCCTTTTTTTGTTCTATCGATTGGGGACGAATATCCTTATTACTAATGAGATGATTCATTTCACCTTGGAAATACATGAAAATCAAATCTTGAAGACGGTCGATGTAGTATTCAGAAACCTTTTCTTCTGCACCTAATCTAACCATATCCTTCAATCTTTGATTGATATATTCTAATCCTATTTTAATTTCTTTTGGCATAGGGGTGGCGAATTCCTCAAGGAATACAAAACGGTATAATCCAGGCTGATATAAAATAGCCTCCATATAGCTTTCCATATAATTTCTAAAGAGGACTAAGCCCCTTTCTGTGGTTTTGATATCTTCCTCTGGATAGTGTTTAACTAATTTGTTATAGGCAGGGAGAAGACATTGCCAACGCATGTCATTCAGGTCCTGAAAGTAGTTATATAGATTTGTGTGAGCACAACCAGCTCTTCTGGCTATATCCCTTAGATTCAAAGTCATACCAGTTCTCTGTTCAACAATACAGTCAAGACAGATATTTATGATATTTTCTTTTGTGGAATTATTCAGCTTGATTATTTTGGCCACTGTTACAATCCTTTATCTTAATTGTATACAGTGGCTTTAAGTTCTCAAGTTTTAAGCATTATCTTCAGGTTCTGCTAAGCCTAGCAAGCCTTTAATATGAGTTTTTATCTGATCCAGATAATTATTATATTGTGCATCCATTGATTTTAGATTCTGTTCCAATATCCGTCTAAATTCCGGATCCGCTTCCATAGCCGCTTCTGGGGACATTCCTGTTTGAGCGGCAATAGCTCTTGATTTCTGGCTAAGTTGAGGACCCAATTGCTGTTTGATTTGATCCTTTAGGTTGAGGTGATCATCAATGAATTGTTTAAATAACCCTTTGAGTTGTTCAAATATATAGTCCACTTCCTTGCTTTCAGTCAGTTCTTTTAAGCCTGTTCTTAATTTATCTAGGGTTTCCTCATAACCATCTTCTGCTCGTGGATATTTTAGATAAGATAGAAAGGTTTCTGCCAAACCTTCCAGAAAATATTCCTTATTGGAAGCTTCAGACATTTGTTTCTTAATATCTGTTGCTTCTGTTCCTTCCAGATAAGCAAAAGCTGCTTTCCTTCCCAATGTCTTTATATCTTTCTGTTTGAGTGCTTCTTTATCAACAACAATATCCTTTGTCTTTTCCAAAGCTAGTTCCCACGCAGATTTTATTTCAGCCATTATTGCTCCTCCTCTATTAAATTACACAGACTTATCCCAAGGGACAAGTTACTATTTGACGTTCTGTAATGATTAAATCAACCTTATGGTCATGTTCTTCACAGGGAAGGGTATCACAGAGTAGTTTATCAATAACCAATGCGATCTTGGTGAATGGATAAGAATGTTCTGCAAAATACTTATCATAATATCCTCCTCCATAGCCAAGACGTTCTCCTTTCATACTAAAAGCTAAACCGGGAACAAGCATTAGGCTTGACTCTTCACCTTCATACTTTATTGATTGTTCAAATGGTTCCCTAATACCATAATTATTGGTCACAAGCTTAGAATGGGGATTAATAAGATAAAAGTCTATTTTTTTGTTGTTCATCACAGGAACCCAGACCGTTTTGTTTTCCTTCCAAGCCCTTTTTCTTATTTGCTCTGTTTGTATTTCTTTACCAAAGCTTAAATAGAGTAGTATGTGTTGGCTCTGTTTCCAATAAGATGTTGTATAGAGGGTCTGGCTCATGTATTCACTAAATTGGGCGATATCCTTCTCTGAGCATGTTTCCAGGTATTGTTTACTCTGTAGCCTGATGTCTTTTTTTAACGGTAATTTCATAGATTGAGTTCATATTCCTTTATTTTATTGAGGAGAGTTCGTCTTGTAATACCCAATTCTTCAGCGGCTTTACTCCGCTTCCCATCATTACGATGTAAGGATTGAATAATAGCTTCCTTCTCAAGGTCTTTGAGAGTTCCTTGTTTGATGGTGGACTCAGAGTTGTCTTGTATTCCTTCTGAAATCGATAAATCTTTTGCTGTGATAATATTATGGTCACATAGTATAGTGGCTCTTTCAATGATATTTTCCAACTCTCTAATATTCCCTGGAAAGCTATAGGTCTGAAGCACATTGATAGCTTCTGTTTGAATGTCCAACTGGGATAGGCCCATTCTCTTCTGATTAGCCTCCAGAAAATGTCCAATTAAAAGGGGAATATCTTCAATTCTTTTTCTAAGGGGAGGTAATTCCAGTCGTATGACATTGAGTCTATAAAAAAGGTCTTCCCTAAAGGATCCTTTTTCCACCTTATCTTCCAGATTTTTGTTTGTTGCTGCAATGATCCTTACATTTATCGGAACATGTCCTGTGCTTCCTAATCTCTGGATCTTACGTTCTTGGATAACCCGCAATAATTTGACTTGTAGATGATGTGGCATATCTCCGATTTCATCAAGAAATAGAGTTCCTCCTTCTGCTAGTTCGAATAGACCTTGTTTTTTTTTGTCGGCTCCTGTGAAAGCTCCCTTTTCATAACCAAACAACTCCGATTCCAAGAGAGACTCTGGTACTCCCCCAATATTAATAGGCCAGAATGGCCCTTCTTTTCTTTTTGATAATATATGAACTTGTCGAGCGATGACTTCTTTACCAGTACCGCTTTCCCCTGTAATTAGAATATTGGATTCTGTAGGAGCGGCCTTTTGCATTAAACGCCATAACTCTTTGAGGGGCCCAGATTCAGAAAATACGAATTGAGGTGAACCCTCTTCTCCTCGTTTTACTTGTTTAAGTAACTTATACTCCTTGATGGTTTTGTTGAGTCGTATCACTAATTCTTCAGGATCAAAGGGTTTGACAATGTAGTCCACAGCTCCAGCTTTCATAGCAGCAACTGCATCTTCCACTTCCCCAAAGGCACTCATCATAATAGCTGGTACATCTGGACCTTGTTCCTGTACCCAATTGAGCAACGCTAATCCGTTCATCCCAGGCATTTTTAGATCAAGAACCATAGCATCAAAAACCTCTTCTGTGAGTTTTTTCTGTCCGGATAACCCATTAGATGACTGGATTATTTCAAATCCTTCTGATTCTAGATACTGAGCCAAAGATTTACGTAGATTGTCTTCGTCTTCAACGACTAGTACTCTTTTCAATATTTATATCTCCTCAATTTGAGTATAGCTTCTGCACCTTTTGTAGGTCTATTTTTAATCGAAATTTCTCCTCCTTGAGCCTCAACAAAATGTTTTGTAATAGCTAAGCCGACTCCAGAGCCTTGAATCTTTGTTGTAAAAAAGGGATCAAAAAGGTGTTCCCTGTTTTTCTCTTCAATTCCTGTCCCTTCATCTAGCAAATGAATGAGAATCCAGTCTTTTTGTGTTTCTCCTATTATCTCAACCACAGAACCATCGGGATCACTTTCCAGAGCATTTTTAATCAGATTTTCAAACACTGATCTAAGATAATCCCTATCAAATAATACACTTACATCACGATTCCAGTGGTAATGTGTCTTTATTTTGTGATCCCTTTTATGAACAATTTGTTCCAGGAAATCTTCTATTTGAATAGGTTCAGGCTTCCCAATAGGGTTCTTAAGAAAGTGGCTTACCCTATTAATAAGATTATTCATCCGGTCTATTTCTTCTCCAATGATGACCAATTGTTCTTGATCCTCAGAGGAAAGTTTCTTACGTAGCAGAGCCTGTTGCATCTTTAGAGTCCCTAAAGGATTTTTTAATTCATGGGTTAATGTACGTGCCGCTTCTCCTAATTGGGCCAAACTCTTTTGGTTCTGTGTTTCTCTTTGAAGAGCGAGTATCCTCCTGGCCATAAGAATAACCATGACGACTAATATGGTCATAACTATGAGAAAAAGGCCCATGATACTGTTACGAATAAAGCCCTGTCTGTCAAATTTAGCCATATCCAGATCCACTAATATATAAGTTGACTCTTGTCTGCTATGTCTGGGCCCAGACATCATCATATTTCTGCGATCCATCATAGGGCCCGGAGCTGGTGGGTTATCGCTGAGATTCGGTCCACGTCCAACTTCTCGTATGTATCTGTATAAACCATCACCTGATAATCTTTGTATCCCTTTGTATGCAGAATATATATTATCAGGAGCGGACCCTTCCGTAATAATAGCATCACTATTCTTATAGATACCGTAACCGGTAAGCACCTCATTAAGATCAGGCATTTCAAGATCCAAAGAATAAGCTTCCCATATTTGATTAACCAAACTATTTATCTCTATATTCCTGTGAACAATATTGAGCTTCAAACCTACAGATAAACTAAAACTAAAAAAGACAATAAGAAACACACCCAATATACCTGCTGTGACTATTAAAATGATTTGTGTTGCATTGATGTGTTTCTTCATAAAATCAACCCCTACCGCGTTCTTTTGGTGTAGTTATAATGTTTCTATAATCCTCATTACTAATATATTGAGGATTATAGGTTAATTGTTCCCTTTCCAGAAGTTTATAAAAGGATCTCATGTGATTTCGGGATCCTTTAGTTAAATTATCGTAAACAAAAGAAATATCTTCTTTTTGAGTCCTCTTTAAGGCCAGTTGCAGATCCGAAATATCTAAGTCTTCAATGGAGGCTCCAATATAGAGAGCGGCTCCCAGTGATTCTGAGCCTTTCTGTGTAAGCTCATCATAAAGGGATTGGAGTGATTCGTCCTGGAAAATACCGGGTATATCTTCAACAATTGGATCGCTAATATCATAACGGATTAAAAGTTGACCAATCTGTTCCATGTGATTTTGTTCACTTTGGGATATGTTATGGAAAATTCTCATACCCCATTTGTCATAAAGAAAGGAATAAACATCTCTGGCTAACTTTTCTTCCTCTCTTAGTAGAGTCAGATCAGAACTTTCTTCTTCACTAATAGTATAATCTGTTTGCGATCCTACTTCCGCAAAAACCATCATAGACATACTCATCAATGCCGCTAATATTAATAGTTTATTTTTCATAACAGCCTCCCCTAGGTTTATGTACTATTTACTATGCATATGCCATGCCAAGAAAAGAGGGGATTAAGGGGGATTTTATGATAAAAGATGGGAAAAAAGAAACCAAAGGGAGAAAAAGGGGAAATATTTTCCCCTTAAAAGGCAAAGTTCTCAAAATGAATATGACTATTCTTAACGCCCATTTGATTAAGAATTTTGATAACTATTTTTCTAACTAAGGGTGAAGAGCATAGATAGTAATGATAGTGTGAGGGGCTGTCTATGTGTTGTTCAAAATATTCTTTGGTAAAATAGGACTTATCCCGTTCATATATCAACTTGTAGATTCTAGTCTCTTCACTCTTTCTTTCTAATTCATCGATTTCCTCAGAATAGAGTAATTCCTCTTGACTTTGAACAGATAAAAAAGCCAGAGAAGGAACAGGAATATCTTTTGCCAATTCGTTCTGGAGGAGACTCACCACCGGAACAATCCCTATACCTGAACCAATATAGCAAATATTTTGATTTTTCTTAGGGAAGAAAGCACCATAACTTCCATTAATCCTAATGATATCACCAGGAACAAGTTTGCTTATTTTAGAAGTAAAATCACCTAACTCTTTGACCCCTATTTCCAGATGGTCTGACTGGGGTTCACTTAAAAAGGAGAAGGGATGGACTTCTCGTGGAAACCCTTTCTTCAGAATTTGATAAAAACCAAACTGACCTGCTTTATAGCGAAAGGATTTTGGTTTTTCCATTTTAATATGATAGAGTGACTTCTTCTTCTCAATGGACACAATCTTAACCTTAGGGAGAAAGAGCCATCGAACTTTAGAATAAACCCATAATCCCATCACCAAAGCATAAGGTCCATACCATAATACCCGTGATACGGGATGAACAAAGTCAATAACCCCTGCTTCTCTCACATGGATGAGCATGACTGATGCCAGACTTATGAAGAATAAATAATGAGCTAGCTTTAGAATATCATAAGACTTAAGCGCTTTAATATTCCATTTATGGGCGATATCCTGGATAAATCCAAAGAGCTTTGTTCTTACCCAGACCATTGATAATATTCCCCCACCTAAGAATAGACCTAAGAGAATCCAGCTACTTGCTGTAATCCAATAACCGGAAAAGATCTTTATGGCTCCATGAAAAGGAATATAAAACAAAATTCCTATGGATGCCAGAATATGCCATTGTATAGCCTTATCATAGGGGAGTAATTTTTGAAGGAAGGGTAGTTTTGCTCCTAATAATACATTTCCTAAGATCCAATAAAAAGCAAAGACACTCATAAAGTAGTTTATGGCATCTATTGCTTCCCAAAAGGGTGTAGAGAACAATAAAAAAAGATATTGCACTAAGGGCAGCAGACCATATAGGCCTGCTAATAATATGGTCATGACCGCCCCTTGACGATATTGACAACCTCTGCTATCCAACTGTGTTGCATCTCTACAGCTTTTCTAGGACCATAGGTTGTTGCCGCTGATAAAGCGTCTACTCCCAATTGTTGGGCAACGGCAGGTTGTTTATCTAAAAAAATCCTTCCTGTCCCCTTTTCCAGTGCAATTAAGATGTAGGGGGACTTATCTGATTGTTTATTCAAAAAGTCTCTCATACTTGGTTCTACCCCGTCTGGACTATCTGTACTTAATAGAACAACCGCTGCATATTTTGAAGGATCAGCACTCTCCACACCTCTGGAAAATTCCACCTTATAGGGGTATTTATTTCTTCTGAATTCTGTCTTGATAGTATTCATAGCTTTTTTATTGGTCTTTGTGATGGATGACATAACAACCTGAATAGTATCAGAATTATTTGCAAAAGTTGGTATTCCTATAATGGCTACTAAAAATAGGAAAAAAAGGGTTCTCTTCATTCTTTGCTCCTTGTATTTAACCTTATAAATATTTGTTACCACTGCAAGTGATAATTTAGAGTGTTAACAATGTTAACACTCTAAAGGTTACAAATAAAATAAGGAATACCTATTATTAATTTTTAACAAAACACACTAAAAACAGTGCTATTGATAACAAGGACCGCCGATTCCCATTCCATACCCTTGGCTCATAGGTCCACCATAGTTACTTCTTCGACCTCTCCCGAATCCCTTATTTCCGTTATTAAGAACATATACTTTTCCCTCTAGTTCTACAGTTTGCGTGAAAATATCACCATCATAATTCCCATTAATATCCACTAGAGTCCCAGTGACCGTTAAGTTTGTTCCTTCTCTCAAGTCCATATCCCCTATGTATTGTCGGGCCCCGGGAATATTTAATCCATAAGTTTTTCCATCCGATTTGAGTAAAACCCTTGTACGGTCAAAAGCAAGAGTTCCTTCCATAGTGACTGATTGTGCATTGTCGAAAGCCTTTACCCTTTGCTCCCATAATTCACTTCTATCAAGATTTGGTCCTTGTGTTTCCTGATTTCCATTTGCAAACGCCCCTACAGACATAATGGTAATAGCTACTACTGTTAAAATTAATTTCTTCATTTTTCTCTCCTACGAGTTAACTTTGAAGTTTTCGCTTCATAACTATCTTATGCAAAGGCCATGCCAGTTCTTAATATTTTTATTAAGTATATATTATATAAGAATATAAATACAAATTTCAGGAATGGGGTATGAAAAAGAATGGGAAATGTTTTCCCTTTTGACCTCAATATGAAAAATATGCCCAGTATCTGACGATTGATGTTAGAATATGTGACAATTCATTTTAGTGGAGATCATTATGTCTATTAATGCAATTACTTCAGAATCAGCCATTGAACAATATAAAAGAATGGCCAAGTACTGTTTCGTTGATACTACAGGCTGGACAGATACCTGTTATCCCTTACCAAAGGATAAAGATATTGGCTTTGGATTATTTGATGGGGAAACACTTACTTCTGCAGTTATTAACAGACGATATAATGTCCATTTGTACGGCGTTGAAAAAAAGCTTTGTGGAATATCGGGTGTGATCTCCTTGCCTGAAGTCAGACAGCAGGGAGGGATTCGTCAGATCATGACCCATCTCTTAAAAGAAGCAGTACAAAATGGGGATCAACTTAGTGCCTTGTATCCCTTCAAATATGGGTTCTATGAAAAATTCGGTTATGGCTATCTGGGTGGTCTTCGGCAAATTATCTTTAGTCCTTCGTCTTTAGTGCGACAAGACTTTAAAGGAAGCAGTGGATACTATCACAATACTAAGCAAGAATGGGAAGACATCAAAACAGTTATCAGACGATGGTCTACCTTCTATAACTTTGCAGCCCATTGGGATGACTTATCAAAAGATAGTTATGAAAGACAGCTTAAAGAGAGTAATCATTATGCCTATCTCATTTATAACTCCAGGAGAGAACCTTGCGCGTATCTTCAATTTGCTCTATTGGACAGGGGGGCTAAAGGTGGATCGAGTCTTAAATTACACAAAGCAAGTTGGACTGGACAGGACGGATGGAGTGGTTTAGTCGATTTTTTAGGTCGTCATAGAGATCAATGTGAGAGCATTGAATGGATAGATTCCGGTTATTCTCCTATTATACATGAATTAAAGGAACCTCGGGCTGATTGGAAACAATTTGGTTCCTGGATGGCCAGGCCATTAGACGTCAGGGATATCTTGGAAAGTTATATACAATATTATCAGTTCAAGGGAAACCTTTCTTTTTCCTTACAGGATCCTGTTTTAAAGCAAAATACAGGTACTTATATTATTTCAAAGGGAACATTGGATTTTAAGCCAGAAGAATTAAAGGCTTATGAGATGACTTTATCAAGGTTCTCCTCCTTGCTCTTTGGTTCCATTACCTCTTCTCATATTCCTTATCTCTCTGATACAAAAGATATGCCCAATGATGTATCTTCCCTTTTTGATGTCAAACATGATCCTTATTTTGTGTCTGAATACTTCTAAAAAGGAAAAGTAGGCCTTTTTTTTGAAGTTCTGTCCGATAAGTACTACAATGAGAAAGAAATCACTTAGGAGCAAACTAATGATATATAAAAAGTCATGGGCTCTGTTGGCATTGCTATTAATAACATCAACCTCATTGTTCTCTCAAAGTTCTACTTCTGAGGTCATAACAGCTTATGCTGATAAAAGGACACAAGGAAGGAAGATGTCTTCCATACTTCGCTTGTCCATGACCAGATACCGTGATAGTAGTGTCATAGCCCAAGCTTCTGGTGACGAAGCTAATCTTCAAAGGATAGAAGAGGATTTTATCCATGATATCCGTCTTTGTCTTTTGGGTTTTACAGATCCTATATCAGATGAAAATATCTTTACAGAAGTAGGGATTGATGAATTACCATCTGATGGTGTGTATTTTGATCTTCATATTTACTCCCTTCTTCAGCCAGGTGTCCATTATACTCAGAAAGAAATGCCCATGTTTATTTACCTCTCGGTTATATCCAAAGGTCAGTTTGAAACCTTAACTACCATTAAATATAATCCCAGTATAAACACTCTCTCCTATGCTATTCGAAATGCTTTATTGGATTATTCTGTAATATTTGAATCAGATCGGCCAAGTATTAAGAACTTATTCATTATGGACCGGGTTATTCAGTTAGGTACTATTGGGTTTTAGATGTAGACCTTTCCTATTTCTTCTTCTATTAATATCTTTATTTCATACTATTCTACTTGAAGGAGTAAAATAATGAACGAGATAAGATGGTCTTGGGTAGGTATAAGCCTTATTATAATGGTTGTTACTCAGGTTCTGTTAGGTTTTGCCTTTACTGTATTTGGCTTAGCGACACTGGGAATGGGTTTTTTACTTTTCCTATTCTTAAAACCTATTACCTATTTTGTAGGAGGATTCATCACAGGTTATATTTCTCCTGGAATTACCATTGTAGAACCGGCAATTGGTGTGGTTCTCGCAACAGTGTTAAGTATTATCTTTGATTCCCAACGACTTTTTCCTGGTCGTTTGATCGGTTTGATTTTTACTAGTGTTATAGCTTTCTTCTTAGCTATATGGGGTGCCTCCTTAGGAGAAAGGGTTCAGGGTAATTAAGTTCTAGCAGGATTTTAATAAAATTATCATCTTTACCAAAAAATATAAGATCATATTTAAGACATCCCTTAATAGAGGAGTTGCCTTTATGTATGATCTTCATATTCATACTAGTAGTTCTGACAACCTCATGACTACCACTGAAATTCTAACAAGTTTAAAACAAGTAGGTATTCATTCAGTAGCTGTTACTGACCATGATACTATGAAAGGGATTCATTCCTTTCAGGAAGAAAGTCTATTTTACGGTGTTTCTGTTATTCCTGGTATTGAGATCAATTGTATTGATTCAGGATCAGGTCGTCAAATGTCAATCCTGGGGTATTTTAAAGAGAACTATATCCCTGAAGTGGAATCAGCCCTATACCCCTTACGGGAAATCCGACAAAATAATGCTTATGAAGCAGTGAGGCGAGTGCGAAGAAATGGGTACCGCATTACATGGGAAGCGGTTCAGGAATTAGCAGAACCTGATAGGGTCATAACACCTACTCACATTATGGAGGCCTTACGTCAGGAAGGTTATACCATGACCTTGTTTGGTCCTTTGTATGAAGAATTATTTAATTCGGGAAAAGAACAGCGAAGAACCGGTTTGGCTTATTTCCCAACACCTTTATGGGAATATCATAAAGTTATAGAGCTCATAAAAGATAATGGGGGTATTCCCGTTTTGTCTCATCCGGGTAAAAATAATCTATTTGAATTAATACCTGAATTAGTCTCATCAGGACTACAGGGCATCGAAGCTTATCATCCTAAACATAGTTGTCAGGATAGGGCCCTTGCTTTAGCTTTAGCCCGGAAATATCATCTCACTATCACAGGAGGTACGGATTATCACGGTATATACGGTCGTAGAAACCGCTTGCCAGGATGTAAATATCTCACTGCACAGGAATATAAATTATTTTATCATCAATTGGAAAAGGCCCCTTCTCTCATTAAAACCTGATAGTCATAGTCCTCTCATCTATCCTCCTGGGGGTAATTTCTTTACCTAGCGGAAGTATGAATTTTCCTTTATGATTCGAATCGATAGGGAGGTTTCATGGATATTGTATCTTTTGCTTTAGGTTTTTTGAGTGCCTTGGTACTCTTTACTGTACTCATTCTTATTATAGGCAAACTTCAGAAGGAACGAAACAAAGCGGTTCTCACTAGCAGCCTGTCTTCTTTGGAAGAGCGTTTACGTACTGAGGAACAGAACAAAATGGCCTTGAAAGAAGAGAAGACCTCCCTTCAAAGAGAGAAAGACAACCTTCAGCGTCAAGTTCAAGATCTAAGCTCCTCCCTCAGTGTTATAAAGACTAGATGGGAAGAAGAACAGAAACATTCCCATGAAAAGCTTAAACTCCTGGAAGATGCCAAGCAGCAATTAACACAACAGTTCAAAGTGTTAGCCGGAGATATTTTTGATGAAAAAAGCCGAAGCTTCCGTGTGCAAAGTAAAGAAAACCTTGATCAAGTACTGGCTCCTTTTAAGGATCAGCTCAGTCAATTCAGGAAGAGAGTAGAAGAGACCCATTCTGAGAATATCAAAGAAAGGGCGGGGCTAGCACATCAAATAAAAAATCTCCAAGAGTTGAATAAGCAAATGTCAGAAGAAGCCATAAATCTAACAAGAGCTTTAAAGGGACAAACAAAGACCCAAGGTACCTGGGGTGAAATGATATTGGAAACCGTTTTAGAAAAGTCCGGTCTGGAAAAGGGACGAGAATATGAGGTTCAGGTTAGTGCCCGCTCAGAAGAAGGCAATCGTTATCAACCGGATGTCATTGTTCATTTGCCTAACAATAGGGATATAATCATTGATTCTAAGGTATCCCTCGTTGCTTATGAACGCTTTTGCAGTAGTGAAGAGGATACAGAGAGAAGCCAAGCTTTACAGGAACATCTACTCTCTGTAAGGAATCATATAAAAGGGTTGTCACAAAAAGCCTATCAGGATTTGAAGGCTATCCGTTCTATGGATTTTGTATTTCTCTTTGTTCCTGTGGAAGGGGCTTTAGCTGCTTCCCTGCAGGGAGATGGTCAACTCTTCTCTGAAGCTCTCGATAAAAACATAGTACTCGTTGGTCCTGCTACTCTATTGGCCACCTTACGAACTGTTGAGAATCTATGGCGTCAGGAACGTCAAAATCAGAATGTTATGCAAATCGTAGATAGAGCAGGTAAACTCTATGATAAATTTGCTAACTTTGTAGGTGATTTACAACAGATAGGCCAACGGTTGGGACAAGCTCAGCAAGCTTATGATGGAGCTTTAGGTAAGCTATCAACAGGCCGGGGAAACATCATGCGGCAGATCGAAGACCTTCAAAGTCTCGGTGTTAAAGGTAGTAAAAAGATCCCTGAAGCCGCTAGTTTAGCTCCCCTTGCCAAGGGTGAGTTGCCCTTTGGTGAGGAGAGCTAATCATACTTTATATATGACGTTCTATAATTCCCATGATTTTATATACTAGCTCACTGGCGGCATAGCTCTGGGCATATTGACCTTTCGCTGGAGCTAATTCTACTAAATCAAATCCTATAAGCTTGCGTTGACTGGCTACCGACTCAATAATGCTTAAGGTTTGATACCATCCCAATCCTCCTGGAACGGGTGTTCCTGTTTCGGAAAATAAGCTGGGATCTAATCCATCAATGTCTAAGGTAAGATATACTTTCTTAGGAAACTCACTGGGGAGTATGATCTTTGTGATACTCTGTTCCCAGCATTCTCTCCCATCAATGAAGGATAGTTTAGCTTCCTGTCGTAGAGTGACTTCCTCTGGACTAAGGGCTCGAACCCCTACCTGATAGAAGGGAAGTTTAAGATCATAGGCCCTTTTCATAACACAAGCATGGGATAGGGGACTTCCCTCATATTGATCACGTAGATCTGCATGAGCATCAATCTGGACGATACCTACAGGTTCATCCCATTGGGATAGAGCTTCAAAAGCTCCTACACTAACAGTATGTTCTCCTCCCAGAAGGACGGGTATATGTTTTTGGTTAAGAACAGCTAATACATGTTCCTTTGTCTCTTCAATCATGGATTCTGGAGTTTTAACATTAACAGGAGAATAGGTATGAATTCCTTTTTCACAAGGTTGAGATTGTCCATCCCACACTTCCAGTTGACTACTGGCTTTTAAAATTTCACTGGGACCTCTTTTGGTTCCCCCACCGTAGCTTACGGATTTTTCAAAGGGGACAGGGATAACATGGAAGAGGGCTTCTTCAGCGGGCGTATTTTTTATTTCTGAACTTAGGAAATGGGGATATTTGTTAAACATTAACTTAGTCTTCCTTTAAAATCTTGGTACCCAAACTTTTTAATGAGGGTGAATTCTTTATTCTCAGGTTTGTACACACCTATGGAGGGGAGTTTTACACCATTGAAAGTGGTTGTTTTAACCATTGAATAGTGGCCCATATCGGTAAACACGATTCGATCCCCTCTCCTAAGGGGCTGATCAAAACTGTAATCTCCTATAACGTCTCCAGCCAGGCAACTCTGTCCTCCTAAACGGTAGGTATAGCTTTTCTGCCCTGGCTCACCACTATCCCATATATCTGGTCTGTAGGGCATCTCCAGAACATCCGGCATATGAGTCGTGGCGCTAGTGTCCAGTATGGCAATGTCCATTCCATTATTCATCACATCCAGAACAGAAGTCACAAGTATTCCCGTGTTAAGGGCTACCGCTTCTCCAGGCTCAAGGTAAATATCTACCCCATAACGATTACGGAAATCCTTAATGAGTTGTATGAGTTTATCCACTTTGTAATCTGCTCTGGTAATATGATGACCTCCACCAAAATTAACCCACTTCATTTCTTTTAAGTAAGAACCGAAGTTTGCTTCAACAACCTTCAGGGTTTCCTCAAGGGCATCAACATTTTGTTCACATAAGGTATGAAAGTGAAGTCCTTCAATGCCTTCTATGTCTGTACCCTCAAGTTGGGATAAGGTTGTCCCTAAACGGCTATGAGGGCCACAGGGATCATAGATGGGAACTTCGCCTGTAGAATATTCTGGATTAATGCGTAGTCCTATCGAGCCTCTAAAGTCATTTTTCTCTATGACCGGTTTAAAATACTGGTATTGTCCTGGTGTATTAAACACAATGTGATTGGATAATCCTAAAATCTCCTTAAAGTCTTCATCACTATAAGCAGGGGCATAAGTGTGAACCTCTTTATTAAACTCTTGTCTTCCCAGAAGAGCTTCATGAAGGCCTGAAGCACATACTCCTGCCAGGTATTCCCTTAGCATGGGGTATAAACTCCACATGGCAAAACCCTTTTGGGCCAAGAGGATCTTGGCTCCTGATTCCTCTTGGACTCGCTTTAGTAACTCCAGGTTTTGTCTTAATCTTGCTTGGTCGATGACAAAACAGGGAGAAGGAACTGTATTTAGAGGAAAATCTATAAAACTTCTATCTTCCATGGTAATCCATATTTATTTAGGTCATCCATAAAGGGATCGGGATTCATTTGTTCCATATTGAACACACCTTTACCGGTCCATTTACCTTCTAACAACATCTTGGCCCCTATCATAGCTGGTACACCTGTTGTATAGCTAATGGCTTGAGAATTCACTTCTTCATAAGCTTTCTCGTGGCTACAGATATTATAGATATAAATCTTTTTCTTTTGTCCGTCTTTGATTCCTTCCATAATATTACCTATACAGGTATTCCCTTTTGTTTTAGGTCCGAGACTACTTGGTTCTGGAAGGACTGCTTTAAGAAATTGAAGAGGGATGATCTTTTGTCCCTGATACAAGACAGGATCGATTCTTGTCATACCTACGTTTTGCAGTACTTCAAGGTGATTGAGATAATTCTGGCTAAAGCTCATCCAAAACTGGGCCTTCCTTATCGTAGGAAAATGTTTAACTAAGGATTCCAATTCTTCATGGTACATCCTATATATTTCATAAGTTCCTACTCCTTCCGGACAGGTGTAACTCTTATGTTCACTCATAGGTTCTGTTGTTTTAAAAGCTCCTTCTTCCCAGTGGCGACATTCTGCTGTTACTTCACGTATGTTTATTTCAGGATTGAAGTTAGTAGCAAAAGGCTGACCATGATCCCCTCCATTTACATCCACAATATCCAGGCTATGAATTTCGTCAAAGTAGTGTTTTGCACCATAAGCTGTGTATACATTGGTGACGCCTGGATCGAAGCCGCTTCCCAACAGGGCAATCAGTCCGGCTTTTTCAAACTTTTCCTGATAGGCCCATTGCCAGCTATATTCAAATTTAGCTTCCTCTTTAGGTTCATAATTGGCTGTATCCATATAGTTAACACCTGTTTTAAGACAGGCATCCATAATGGTAAGATCCTGGTAGGGGAGGGCAACGTTTATAATAAGATCCGGTTTATGTTTTTTAATCAGAGCTACCAGTTCATCAACATTATCTGCATCTACTTGATCAGTGGTAATCGGATAATTGATTTCACCTGCAATCTGATCACATTTGGATTTTGTTCGACTGGCTAATACTATCTGTTCAAAAACTTCTGGAACTTGAGCGCATTTGTGAGCAACAACTCTTCCCACGCCTCCGGCTCCAATAATAACTACTTTACCCATAGATACCTCCTCTTATGGTCTTACTTATTATGTTTAACTATTATAAGTAAAAGTATATTGACAATATGTACAACATCTATTTATCTTAGATCAAGCTGTTTTGAGTTTACCCCCCAGTAAACTGTTACTCAGCTAACTTTGTGAAGAGTTATAAGGGGGATTTATCAATTATGATTATCAGAATGGGATTACTGCACATCTAACAACCTATCAGGTTTAACAGACTTCGGGCTCCGCCCAGTGTGTTAATTGTCTTTTGAGTACCTACGTGCTCAATTATCACGTTTTTTAGCAATCTAATATGGATTGCACGATTGAACTATACATACTTAAATACTGAGGATTAAAAGTCATGGTACATCTATTTTCTCTGCCTGAGAATACTTTGGCGGGAATGTGGAGGATCCTCAAAGGTTACCGGTTGGCATTTTTGACAGCAATGCTGTGCTCACTTGCCGCCATAATAGCCCAAACTAGTGGGCAATTTCTCATTAAAACCTTTGTAGATTCTGCATTGGACAAAGTCCAATTCTATCAATTGGCCGGGTATGCCCTTGGGTATATCGGAATTGCAGTTATTCAGGGAGTTTCCAGTTTTGGAACTGGTAAACTTATAGCCTATAGTGCCGAAGGCAGCATTCGTATTGTACGTAATGCTCTCTATGATCATCTCCAAAAGCTGTCATTTACTTATCATGACAACAATAAAACAGGAGAACTGATCCAAAGAGCAACGAGTGATGTTGATTCGGTACGTAAATTTTTTGGTGAACAGATACCTCAGATTCTGAGAGTAATCTTACAGACCTCTATCAACTTCGGGGCCATCCTTATACTGGATAAGAAGTTAGGTTTGATATCTGTTGCATTTGTTCCCATTATCCTGGCCTTGTCCTGGATCTTCTTTGGAAGAATCCATAAAGCCTTTATGGCATTTCAGGACCAGGAAGGGGCTGTTAGCGCTGTTCTTCAGGAAAATCTATCTGGAGTTCGTGTCGTTAGAGCCTTTGCCCGTAAAGATCATGAGATACAGAAGTTCCATAAAGAAAATGAAACCCAGTATCTTCTTGGTAAAACATTCAATATGAGTCATGCCATCTATTGGCCTTTCAGTCATATTGTATGCTCCTTGCAGACTTTATTAGGTCTAGGTTACGGAGCGTGGCTAGCTTATCAGGGGGAGATAAGCTTAGGAACCTTTATTGCTTATATGGGTATCGTTGATCTTGTCATATGGCCTTTTCAACATCTCGGTCGTCAGATAGCGCAGTTATCAACTTCCGCCGTATCCTATAAGAGAATCAAATCCATATTGGACAATCGTCCAGAAGATTTGTTCAGTGGACGTGAAGAGGGAACTGTTAAAGGGCATATCATCTTTAACAAAGTAGGGTTTCACTATGAAGAAGAACCAGTCCTTAAGAATATCGATCTTGATATAGCACCGGGAATGACTGTGGCTATCATGGGAGAAGCTGGTTCGGGTAAGACTTCCTTGGTGAATCTATTACCCAGGTTTTACAACTACAATGAAGGACAAATCCTTTTAGATGGTATTCCGTTGGAAGAATATAGCCGTCACTTTTTGAGGCGTCATATAGGAATGGTAGAACAGGAGCCTTTTTTGTTCAGTGCTTCCATTCATGAAAATATCGCCTATGGTGTATCAAGGGATGTGTCACGTGATGAGGTGATTAAAGCAGCAAAATTAGCCTGTATTCATCATAATATTGAGGCTTTCCCTGAAGGATACGATACCATGGTGGGGGAACGTGGGGTAACCCTCTCGGGTGGCCAAAAACAGCGAATAGCTATAGCTAGAACGATTTTAAAGAATCCTTCTGTGCTAATTCTAGATGATTCCACATCTGCCGTAGATGCAGAAACGGAAGAACTAATAAGAGGAGCTATTAAGGATTTAAGGGCTGGACGGACTTCTTTCATCATTGCTCACAGACTGCAATCTCTTAGGACTGCAGATCTGATATTAGTAATGAAGGAAGGACGGATCATACAACAGGGAACTCATGAAGAACTTATAGATCAAAAAGGTTTTTACCAGGATGTCTATAATCTTCAGAATGAGATCGAAGTTGAACTGCAAAAGGAGATGCAGTAATGGATTACGAACAGAATGAATCAGTAAGGAATCAGTCCATGGGTACACTCCTTAAAAAGATTTTTAAGGAATCTGGACAATATCCTTTTTTATTATCGAGTTTTATAATTTTTATTAGTGTGACAGCCTTGTTGGAAGCCTTAGGACCTATGGTCTTAAGGTGGACCATTGATCATGGTGTCGTTGCTGGTAGTGTTGATAACATCAAAATGGGTCTGATCTATTTTGGTGGACTACAGCTTTTACTATCTATTAGTATCTTTATGTTTATATGGGCTGCAGGCCTTTTGGGGGAAAGACTTCAGTACATATTACGAAAGAAGACCTTTAACAAGCTGCAGGATTTGAGTTTTTCCTTCTTTGATAAACATCAAGTAGGGAGAATCATGAGCCGGGTCACTAGTGATACTTTACGAATTAGTGATTTAGCAACATGGCACTTATTGGATACCCTTTGGGGGTCTCTTCATATAGTGACATCATTGATCTTTATGCTTCTTATTAATTGGAAGTTGGCTCTTATTATATTTGCGTCTATGCCTTTCCTTGTATGGATTGCTATGAAGTTTAAAGGTCATATTATCAGAGAGTTCCGAAAGGTTCGTTCTTTGAATAGTCGTATGACCGGAGCTTATAATGAGACCATATCAGGGGTCAAGATCATCAAATCCCTTGTAAGGGAAGATGAAAACCTAAAAGATTTCAGTGCTGTAAGTTCCGATATGAATAAAGCAGCATATCGAGCTTCTTGGCTATCAGCCATGTTCTTGCCTGCTGTCCAATTGATGACAGCTGTAGCCCTGGGGGCTGTCTTCCTTGTAGGAGGACATGAAATCCAAGTGGGGGGCTTGTCCTTGGGAAGTCTCCAAGCTTTCATCGGATACATTACTTTTATGATGTATCCCATACAGGATATCGCCCGGGTATTTAGTGAAATGCAAAGAGGATTGGCCAGTGCAGAGAGGGTCTTTGATCTTATTGAACAAGAACCTTCTATTAAGGATTTGACCAATGATTCCTTGCCTCCTATCGAGGGAAGTATTGAGTTTGATAACGTAGGATTTCATTATTCCCCTGATAAACCTATCCTTGAGAACTTCAACCTCAAGGTGAAACCTGGGGAGACTATTGCCCTGGTAGGGCCAACAGGGGGAGGCAAAAGCACCATTGTTAACTTAGTAGGGCGCTTCTATGAACCAACCTCTGGTATATTGAAGATTGATGGACGGGATTATAAGGACTATACACAGCTTAGTTTGCAATCTCAGTTAGGTATTGTTCTGCAAACACCTCATCTGTTTTCAGGGACCATAGAAGACAACATAAGGTATGGAAGACTTGATGCCACTCGAGAGGAAATCGAAGAGGCGGCGCGTCTCGCTTGTGCTCATGATTTTATTCAGCAATTCCCTAAAGGATATGAAGAAGACGTGGGTGAAGGGGGGAATCTCCTGTCTGTAGGACAAAAACAGTTGATATCCCTGGCAAGAGCGATTCTGGCAAGACCTAAAATCATCATTCTCGATGAAGCTACTAGTTCCGTGGATACCTTGACCGAAGCTAATATTCAGGAAGGTATGGATAATCTTATGGCAGGTACAACAAGTTTTGTTGTTGCTCACCGCCTTAGTACCATTCGAAAAGCCAATCGGATATTGGTTGTTGAGAAAGGCCAAATTATAGAAGCAGGAACTCACAAAGAGCTTCTTAAGGCTGGAGGTCATTATCATGATCTTTATATTAGACAATACCGGGTGGATAGGATGTCTACTGTTATCTAATCTTAAATAAACGTAAAAAGGCTGCCCCTGACAGAGGCAGCCTTAAGCGTGTTTTGGCTCATGGTCTTAACAAGACTATGAGTTATATAACATCACCTCACACATAGCGATAACTATGACAAACTCAACAGCCGGGCGGAGAAGGCCAGCTTTAAACGTGAGGCGATATATACCTAGTTCTATTATAGTCCCCCATACCCTCAACCACTAGGGCAAGTTGAACTATTTCTCAATATAGCGTATGAATTGCACATAGTGTGTAAAGTTACGCCATAGTGAAGTATATACTACACTTTTATAAAGTTTTGACTAGTCATTTTAGATATTTTTATCGAATAACTCTTAAGAATTTCTTTCTCAAGAGTCATTGTTTATTTACTTTTCTCCAGGTAATCCTTAGTGAACATACTAGGGTCAAAGTTTTCATCGTAAATGATTTTTAATTGGGATATAACCGTCATATGCCCAGTGTTGTGATTCACAATATTACTATCAATAGCCGTCCAATAGCCTGATATCTGTTCGAGATTATTAACGCTAAAGGTCTTTAAAAGGTTATTCTCTTTATCATAGAATTCTCTATACACAGGATAAAAGGACCTTTTATCATACCAGGTCATAACCAGGGAGTAGGGACTTGTGATCTGGTCTATAGGTATTTCCTTAACAACATAGCAAGTCCAGTCTTGATGAACTTCCTCGCGCATTAATTCATAAGTTTTACTGTTCAATTCCTGGTCTTCCCAGTCATAGTAAGAATAATCTGTTCCCATAAAAGATTTTCCCCGAGTGCTTTTATCAAGAGCACTTACTCTTTCAATGATAGGTTGAAACAGCCACAGATCATCCAGACCCGGTTTTGGTATTTGAAGAAATTTTGTGTTTGCCAGACTTATAGGAGTATGAAAAATCATCAGAGTTGAAGCACCGGATTTCGAGTTTTGTACCCACTTTTCCAGGGTCGTAGATTCTACACTGGCATCTGGCTTTATGATTTCCATCTGGAGAGCCTCATAACTAGATATTCGCGGTCCTGCTTTAAGGGATTGTCTTGCAATTTCCTCTCCATTGAGAGCAAATAAAGGCCCCTTCAAACAAATAAGTCCTATGAGGAAGACACTCTTGATATATTGATACATGTATATGAGCTCCTAAAATGTTTATGAGTTCCATCATAAATCAATCTCCTTGTTGGGCCTAGTATAGAAGAATGAGAACTAGCCCTTCGCCTTGACAGAACTCTCCTTCCAAGGTTATAGCTAGTAGGATGGGAATAGCCGAAAGAAAGCAAAGAGACAAAGAACGACGAATACAAGAGATCATTAATGCCGCAAGATATCTCTTTAGTACTAAGGGCCTTCATAACACCACTATGATGGACATCGCAGAACAGGCAGAATTGAGTCGTCGAACACTTTATCATTACTTTGCCAGTAAAGAAGATATCTCCTATGTTATTATGCTCCAATCCTATCAGCTTATGAAAAACCTAATATTGAAATCCTGGGAGGGGTATAACAGAACAGCCTATGAGAAAATGGAATTTCTCAAAGGGGCATTAGTAGACTTCTATCATAAGCATTTTGATGAATTTACCTTTACCCTTTTTCTGGACTTTTCTATTGACGAAGAGGTTCCTCCCACAGAAGAGGCCAGCAAGTGTTATCAAATAATCGACAGTTTGGTATCAGATATAGCGCGCATACTCAAAGAAGGTGTTGAGGATGGATCCCTACGCCCTCTAGGGGAGCCAGAACATGTAGCCCTAACTATATTAACCATGTTGCAAGGAACCATGCAGAAAATTGCCCTCATGAAGGATTGGGTAAAAGAGCGTTATATTAAAAGTAATGATATTATGATCAACACCATGTTTGATATCTATCTTTCAGCCATTAAAGCATAATATATATATTCTTTTCTTTGAAAATCCCTATCTCCTCTATTAGTCTTTTACTTAGATATCTATAGCAAAGGCCCTTGTCACAGGAGAAAGAAATGAAAATAAGATCCAAGTTTATCATCCTCGGAGGTGTCCCCTTAGCTGCCATTATTCTGCTTTTTCTGATGGGGGTCTTAGGGTTCCGGGATATACAAAGTAGTGTTGTACAAGCCAATTCTATTCAACAAGATCAAACCATGATGGTTGATTCTGATAGAGATGGATACCAGGCTCTCTTAGCCTTAACAGAAGCTATCAAAGATGAAAATCGTGATAAAATATCACAATATAAAGCGGATTATCTGGAAAATAGTGAACAAACACTAAAGCGTATTCAGGAACCTGGACAGAGATTCTCGCCGGATATGCTGACTGGACTAAATGATTTCCTTGAACACTATAGCTTATGGGATAACCTTAGTAAGGAAGTCTTAACACTGGTAGAAGAAACGGCCCAAAGCAATACTGAGCGGGAAAAAGCTATGGCTTCTTCCTCTCAAGCCTTCCTGACCATGCGGGATGTGATAGACAGGGTAGGAGAGACACTGGATAATCAATTGGATACAGCTCTTCTTAGACAAGCTTCAAACCTCATCATCAATGGAGATCGGGATGCTTATCAAGCTTATCTAGCCCAAATTCAAACAGATGCTATAAGTACGGATCAAGAATTGAAGGAGTTGGAAAAAGTCTGGATGAGCAACTCCGCTCAAACCAAAGAACGGATAACAGAAGGTTTTCGTCTGGTGGGATTAGCTAATTCCATAGAGATGTCAACCTTTAATGATCAGTATGACTTGTGGCAGTCCGAAGGCCTTAGGTCTTTTCAATTACTGGAATCCACTTTGAACAAGAATCAAAAGATAGCTTCTCTCTTAATAGATGTACAAGAAAGCTTCTCATTACTTCACGATACAGTTGATCAGCTTAGAGGCTATCAGGATACTAGGGTTGAGGAAGTATTAGCCGGTTTATATAAGAATATTGCCGGTACCTCCACCTTATATCTTTTTATCTCTTTACTTGCTTTGGGTATCACAGTCTCATTGGTTTTCATCACATCCCAGAACATAATCAAGGCCGCAGTTAAAAGCATGGAGTTTGCTGATTCTATTGCCGAGGGAGATCTGGATGTCGAACTTCATATCACTCAAAAAGACGAGTTAGGCCAACTGGCCAACTCCTTAACCCAAATGATCAAGGAACTAAAGTATAAATCCCAAATTCTGGATCAAATAGCAGAAGGAGATTTACGTTCCCATGTCGAGTTAGCCTCAGAACGGGATGCTCTGGGGCAATCTTTGAGCTTTATGAGTGATTCCCTCAATAAACTTATGAAAAACATCCGGACAGTTGCGTCTCAAGTAAGTTCCGGAGCGAATCAGATAGCACAGGCCAGTCAAAACTTAAGCCAGGGCGCTACTGAGCAAGCTAGTGCCTTAGAGGATATCAATGGATCTGTTCATGAATTAGAAAGTCATGCAATAGAAAATGTCTCAAATGCAGAGCAAGCCCGATCCAAAGCCTCTGGGGCTTCCCATAATGCAGTAAATGGGAAGGAACATATGGCAGGATTAATCGCTGTTATGACCAAAATCAATGAATCTGCTGATGCCATCGATGGCGTTGTAAAGATCGTTGACGACATCGCTTTTCAAATCAATCTATTGGCCCTCAATGCCAATGTGGAGGCTGCTCGTGCCGGTAAATATGGAAAAGGTTTTGGTGTTGTCGCTGATGAGGTTGGTCGTCTAGCAGAAAGAAGTGCCCAGTCTGTAAAAGAAATCTCTGAGATGGTCAGACAAACTGTAGAAAAAATCAAACAAGGGGATGAAGCCGCCCAAATCACAGCCAAACATCTGGATTCCATTGTTGATGACACTCTCTTCATGTCAGATCTCATGGATCGTATTGTTGAAATGAGTAAAGATCAATCAGAAAAGATTAGGGATATCACTAAGGGTATCAGTCAGATAGATCAAGTAACCCAGGGGAATACAGCCAGTGCAGAAGAATCGGCCGCTGCCTCTGAAGAGTTGGCGTCTCAAGCTGAGGAACTAACCAATGTTGTTAAGCAGTTTCAGCTACGCACCAATCAACAGGAACAGCTTTTATTGGCACAGTCAAAATACTAGTTATTAACCTTTAAGCAGGGATAACATACGTTTAAGAGGTTCTGCCGCACCCCACAATAATTGATCTCCTACTGTGAATGTTGACAGGAACTCAGGCCCCATATTCATTTTACGTAATCGTCCTACAGGAACTTCCAGGGTTCCTGATACGGCTGTGGGTGTTAGATATTTAAGAGAATCTTCTTTAGTGTTAGGAATCACCTTTGACCAAGGATTAGCTTCCTCTATAATAGATTCGATCTCATCAAGGGGATAATCCTTCCTTAGCTTCAGGGTTATCGCCTGAGAATGGCATCGCATGGAGCCAATACGGGCACATATCCCGTCTACAGGGATAATAGGACTTCGTCCCAGAATCTTATTCGTTTCTGCCTGCCCTTTCCATTCTTCCTTACTTTGGCCATTTTCCATTTCCTTGTCGATCCAGGGGAGGACACTTCCCGCTAAAGGGGCACCAAATTGTTCTATTGGAAAATCCTTACTGCGCATAGTCTGGGTAATGACCTTATCTAGTTCCAAAATGGCACTGGAAGGATCCAGAAGATCACCTGCCACCTGGCCAAGGGTCTTCATTTGGCTGATAAGTTCCTTCATGTTCCTGGCTCCTGCACCACTGGCCGCTTGATAGGTCATACTAGTGACCCATTCAATCATGTCCTTTTGGAACAATCCCCCCAAGCCCATAAGCATCAAACTTACGGTGCAATTCCCGCCAATATAGTCTTTAACGCCCTTTTGAAGGCCTTCTTTAATCACATTTAAATTAACAGGATCTAAAATAATGAGGGAATTATCCTTCATTCTTAGGGTAGATGCCGCATCAATCCAATATCCCTGCCAGCCTGACTGACGAAGTTGGGGATGAACTTTTTCCGTATAACTTCCCCCCTGGCAGACCACCAAAACATCCATCTTTGCTAAAGCTTCAATACTATGAGCATCAATCAAGGTATCAGGTCCTGTTTGTCCATATTCGGGAGCTTTTTGCCCTGTTTGAGATGTGGTAAAGAAATAACTCTCTATACCTTCAAAATCCCTCTCTTCCTGCATTCTATTCATAAGAACAGAACCGACCATTCCTCGCCAGCCTATGAACCCAACCTTCAGCATACCTTTATCCTCTTTAGCATTAGTTTAAACATACAAGTATACCATGTGGCCAAAATTGTAAAGAGGGGCTAAAGTTAGGGAAAAAGATAATGACATTTTTACGATTATTTTCTAATCTAGTTCCTTTGCAAAATTAGCCCCATATGGAGAGACCAATGAAAATCGGAATCGGACTTGATTTTGGTAATTCTAATTCAACCTTAGCCCTCTATGATGGCAAGGATATTACTTATATACCCTTAGATGGGGATAAAAGCGTTATGCCTTCAGCCTTATATCTAAGCCGAGAATATGTACCCACTGTCGGATCCAAAGCTTTATCAACCTACTTAGATGACAACAGAGGCCGTCGGATTCAATTAAAAAAGAAGAATATCGGTATCATACAAGTACACATGGGAGAGATGGACCGGGATCATTTTGAAGAAAGGGAACGGACCATCACTACAGATATCCATGCCTATGTGGATGCCAATCAGCCGGGAAGGCTCTTTGCCAGTTTAAAGGGATACCTGGGAATGAAAGGGGAACAACGTTTTCAAGTCTTCGAAAAGAACTTCCGTCTGGAAGCCCTTCTTACTCTCATATTCAATTATATACAGGAATGTACAGAACATCAGATTCATGAAGCTACAAGCTTTACTGTAGGACGACCCGTTGTCTATGCCGGTGATCATGAAGATAGTAATACCACTGCCATAGAACGTATGAACTATGCCTGGTCTAATGTGCGGGAAGGAAAACAGGAATATGTTTATGAACCGCTGGGCGCTGCCGCCAGCTACTTCCATACTAATAAAGTCAAAGAAGGGGAAAGGGTATTCGTCTTTGATTTTGGAGGAGGGACTTTAGACCTCTGTGTACTCCAAATGGATCAGGACAAACCTAGAGTTTTAGGATCCGCTGGTTTGCCTAAAGCAGGGGATTATATTGATCATGAACTCTTCAAAACCATCGTATTCCCCCATATTGGACAGGGGCTGGAACTGCGCTTGTCAAAGGGAAGTGACAAGATGTATCCCTTTCCCTTTGGTGAATACACCGATAATATTCTCAACTGGCAAAGCACTCACCTTTTGACACTCCCCAAGTATATGGAGCCGATCAATGAAGGGGCCATGACCACACCGGAAGCTGTGGAACCTTTGACCCGTTTAACCAAATTGATCAGGAATAATGGATCCTTTTCCCTGTTAAAGCGAATAGAGCAAGCCAAAGTGGCCTTATCTAAACAGGACTCTGTTCAGTTGGAGATGGAAGAGATTGATCTGAACATAACCCTGACCAAGGAGGACTTTAAGAAAATTCTGGAACCACTAAGTAACGAGATACAGACTCTCATAGTGGATTTCCTAAAGGATGTAAATGTAAGGGCAGATCAGATCGATCGTGTGGTCTGTACAGGCGGATCAAGTCAAATCCCTATGATACAAGACCTTCTGGATTCAAATTTTCCTGGCAAGATAGAATCCTATTCCCCCTTCAATAGTATAGCTTCCGGCTTGGCTATTATGGATTACAACAGGAAAAGCTCTTAACGTTTTCCTGAGTAGATTTCCAATTCAAGCTCCTGGGTATGCAGACTAATCCCTTTATTCCAGAGAGCTTGTTTATTCCCTAACTCGGGATTATTGAAGGCATCCTCCCGGATGTGCTTATAGGTTTTGTAGGCCTTTTCTGTCTTTTTGTAGATTTCCCTGACCCTAACAGGAAGGATGAATTCAATCTTATCTTCTAGTATCTCCTCTAAAGAGGCTCGGAAATGCTGGCCAAGCATGAGATATTTGGGCAGAATTTCCCTGGTGTATTCCCGAACCGTTCCATCAAAGGTCTCAATACTATCCATGATTTCCGCTATCTCCTGTAATTGTTCGATAGCCAGTATGAATTGCTTCCTGGACATAAATAAGAGCATAGCCTCTTCGCATTTATAGATGAGGTCGGTATATTTGAATTTTAATCCTGATCGGGGATCTGTATAGTTAAAAGGACCTTGCGCGCGGACAGTACGGGATATTAGACTCAAAAGGGAGATGAAGATCTTGCCTTCCCATTGTTCCTTCTTGAGTGAAAGCAGGAGTTCATCAATGGATTCCTTTAACTTCCGTTTATACTGACCTTCTTCTGATAGTACCATTTCATAGACCCATACTCTGGTTCCTTTAAAGCTGACCTGACCGGCATTCCAGAAGAAGATATCCGAACTCCATTCTGGTTTGTGACCAGCTTCTATTTCTTTCTTTAAAGCCATATGAACATGGCTGGACAGTAAAATATTCGTTGTATGGGGAGCTTGCTTGTTAGCCCTGGTCTGGAGACGGGCTGCGGAGTTTAAAAGATGACCTGATACATCCCCATCGGCTGTGATAATAAGGGGAGTATACTTTTGGCCCCCAGTTACTCCGGCGGATATAGCCAGCTTGGGGAGAACTAACCTCTGACCCATACGAGCCTCTGAAAGGGATTTTGGATTAATGACTTTTTTCTTCTGAAAATAATCGGCGATATCCAGAACTGTTTTCAAAACAGAACCTGCCCGTGATCCAATAAGGATGATTTCATCACCCCGGGCTCTTTGGGTTATCACATCATTCGTCTGAGCTATTTTACTAATATCATGTTGAATTACTTCATCAAGTAATTTGAGTAGACTAATGTTCTTTCCCGCCTTCTGACAAAAACTGGTGTATCCATGAATGTCAATAAGACCGCAGAATAAACTGGTTATGGTCATGTTTCGTTTAAGCATTCCTGTTCCGGGATATTCCTTTGAGGGAATGACCAGCATCTGCCACATACGTGGATAATGAACAGGATCTAGTTCCTTGAAAAATCCCCAACTATGACTTTTGAGTATCGCAAATGCCTTTTGAGCGGCAAAAGTACGTCTCTTATCATGGGGGAGAGTGGCAATATGGTTTTCTATCTGCTTAAAGTTTTCTACTTTTCCTGATATAATCAGATCACAAAGGTAGGTAAAGAGTTCGTAAGCACTGGTTTTAACTGTATACATGGCTAAGGATTTCATTCATGTCACCTCTTCTTCGTTGAGACCTAGTATAAACGATTTCAACTCTCTTGGCTAACCTTCCTTTAGGAATTACAATAATACCCTGGAAAGGAGCAGAAATGAGGATCGGATGCGTTAGAGAAATCAAAACTCATGAATACCGTGTAGGATTAACTCCCTCCTGTGTTAAGGATTATATCCGACATGGACATCAGGTCTTAATGGAGGCTGGTGCTGGTAGGGGAGCTGGATATACTGATCAGGAATACATTGAAGCAGGAGCTTCCATTGCAGAAGCAAGGGAAAATGTTTTTCATAATAGCGATATGATTATTAAAGTCAAAGAACCCCAGGCTGATGAGATCGCCATGTTGGAAAAAGGACAGATTCTGTTTACTTACCTTCACTTGGCGGCAGATCTTGAGCAGACTCAAGGACTCATTAACTCAGGAGCTAAGGCTATCGCCTATGAGACTATCGAAGGGCCTGATGGATCCCTTCCCTGTCTACGGCCTATGAGTGAGATCGCTGGAAGACTTAGTGTTCAGGAAGGGGCTAAGTACCTGGAAAAACATTTTGGAGGACGAGGGGTTCTCTTGGGTGGTGTCCCTGGTGTCCCTAGAGGTGATATCGTTATCTTAGGTGGTGGTGTGGTAGGGACAAATGCCGCTCAGATTGCCATGGGTCTCGGAGCTAATGTTACCATACTGGACATTAATGCCAAACGTTTGGCCTATCTGGATCAATTATATTTTGGTCGTATTAATACCCTGTATTCCACAGAAGCAACCATTGAAGAAATGATTCAAAAGGCTGATGTCCTGATTGGGGCTGTATTGATTCCCGGAGCGAAAGCTCCCCGTCTTGTGACAAAGGATCAGTTAAAGCTCATGAAAAAAGGGGCTGTTATCGTTGATGTGGACGTCGATCAAGGGGGCTGTATTGAAACAGCAAAACCAACCACACATGATGAACCTACTTATAAAGTGGAAAACATCATTCATTACTGTGTAACGAATATGCCAGGTGGTGTCGCCCGAACTGCTACTCAGGCTTTAACTTCTTCTACCTTACATTATGGTTTAGAGATAGCTGATAAGGGATTTGAAAAAGCCCTATTGGATAATCCCGGATTAATGAAGGGGCTTAATATCTATAAGGGACAGGTTACTTATCCTGATGTAGCTGAAGTCTTTGACTTACCTTATGTGGATCCTTATACGGTCATCAAATAGTAATATTCCATCCCTGAGTCCTTCAGGGATGGCCTTTGAGGTCTCTAATAGGCCCTTTTTCCCCTCAAAAGCAAAAAAAATCACATTTTTTTAATTTTTTTTCAAAAAACTTCTCGATATTCCGGAAACAGGTGAGAAGGAGATAGTAAGGAGATTAAAATGAGAAAAATCAATTACTATCTAGAACCTAACAACCTGCAAAACAAAGAACTTAAGAAGTATGTTGCCCGTGTCATTGCCAAGGACAGTCTAAGCCAGGAAGATATCCTCAATATCATGGCTTCGAAGAACACCACCGTATCCCGGCAAGATATTATGGTTGTGTTAGACCTATTAACGGAAGTCATCAAAGCTGAGCTCTTGGTTGGTAATCGTATTAATATGGATTTGTTCAAAGCTTCTACCAGTATTGGTGGCGGTTTCCCTGAAGAGAACAGTGAATTTGATCCTGATGAGCATAAGGTGCGGGTGAATTTGAATCCGTCCAAGGAGCTGAAGAGCTATATCCTTAAGGGCGCTTCTTTTCAAAAGTGCCATCCTAATCAGAAGTATCCCAAGATCAATCTTATCTATAACTTTGAAGCCAACAACTATGGTCCCGACTACAGTCCTGGCCAGGTGATAGAACTACAAGGAAGAAGTTTTGACTTGTCCGATGATGTTCAGTTAGTGCTTACGAATGAAACTGATGGTTCCTACTGGGATATTACAAAAGTCCTGCGACGAACTCCCACTATTATTCTCTGTACTCTTCCCCAAGATCTCCCCCTTGGGAATTATCACCTTAGCTTGACCTTTGGTAAGGACCTTGATCGGATTCAAACCTGCTTCAGTAATATCTTAAGTATCAAATTGTAAATTTGCTTGTAAGCAAATAAGAGAAATGCTTAGACCATTTGACTGATTTCCTTAGACCAACTTAGTGCTTTGGTCTAAGGAAAGTATTGGTTTGCTTACAAGCAAAGGAGCGCTTTGGTTGTAGTGATTATTTAGTAGGAGATGAACGTTCCATCATGGTAATAAGCCCAAAAGTTTGCTAAAAAGCTGTATCCTGTTCCAGAGTTCAGGTCTTCTAGTTCTAAGACTCTGTAATTTTCTCGACTAATATCTTCCGGTTTTACCCCTGAGGGCCAGTTCTTAATGACATTTTCAGGATGACTTATGGTACTAAGGGCGTAATATTTTATTGTTCTTGATTCCTTTCTTAGCTCTAATAAGGAAGTTTGAGCTCATAGCCCGTATCAGTTTCAAAAGCATAGCCATCGGTATTAAATCCACCGTAAGGAGAAGTAAAGTAGTTTAACTCCTCACTTGTAAGTTTGGGTATTTCTATGGCTCGAAAGTCATCTCTAACATGAGTTATCAGTATTGTATCTTCAGTCCAGCCATACCCCACTTTACTACCTGGATCATCGAATGTACTGACACCATAACGCAGGAGGGTATCCTTTCCTACTCTTAACATGTAAATAATCATAATGTCTTCGAACCTCTGTGTATTTCTCACTATTTCATACCAAAAGAAATCACCAATATGCATGGTAGGGATATCTGTATCATAATTCTTGATAGAAAAGGACATAGGATCCGTTTGTAAGTCTATTGGTTGCCCTTTAGGGGCAATGTAGAATTGCGTGTATTGCTCTGAAGGGGCAGTACCCCAAAAAGACTCTCTAGCTCTGTCATATATCTTATCTTGAACAACTAGTTGAACATAATATAGTCCTCTAGCTATAGATAATTTTTCTTTCCATACTTTTTCTGTTCCATGGAGTTTATCGCTTAAAACTTCCCTAGCTTCTCGTGGGGTTTGGTACCTCATAAAGGTATCTAGGCTAATTGGCATTAAGTTCCAACGGTAACGTAGTTCTTCTACGGTATCTGCATCATCCTTACTCCCTACAGCATCAATATGTATCTGTTTATCATTCCTATCTGGCAGCTTATGTATATTGAGTTTTGCTGTAGGTGGGGCACTGTTATCGAAGGGATTTCTGGTCACAATAAAACGTCCAATAGCAACTTTAACACCCTCTCTATATAAAGATATTCGATAGTAGCCTGAAGCTGGAGGTGTGTAATCAAAAGAGGAATAAGTAACAACTTCTTTCTCCACTTGAGATTCTTCTCCAAACTTTCCTATTGCAGCATTATAGTCTTGCTCATATTTGATATTCCATGTTAGTGGTTCATTGTTCGGGTTAAAGGTTCTTCCGTCAAAGGTTATGGATTCCTCAAATACAAGATGATTCGGTGTTTGAATGGCTACTTCAGGCTTATATAGGGTTAACTTCTTTATCTCTTTAGGTCTATTAGGATGGGAAGGTGTAGATGGAGTCGTTGGAGTCGTTGGAGTCTTTGGATTCATAAGATCACAGGATAATAAGAAAGTAGATATAAAGATTAATGCCATAGTTGTAATTGATTTAATTATATACATTATAAAAATAGTCCTTTAAATCCTTGGTTAGTAGGAAGTTTAATACACAAGGAATATAAAACCTATATATTTTTTATATAATTCTTTATTGTCTTTGTATATATGAAATAATATATTTAGAAGAGTGATGAGTATAATAAGGAGTGTTTTTATGAAAAATATTGGTTCATTAGACAGGTTAATTCGATTTGTTCTTGGCGCTGTATTCGTTGTAGTATCGATCATCATGCAAGTAAGCATGGGAGGTCTCTGGTTCCTGGGGGCTGTACTCGGGGCTGTATTTATTGTGACCGCTTTCTTTTCATTCTGCCCTCTGTATTTGCCTTTTCACATAAATACGCGACCTAAGGAATAAACTTTTGATAACCGGTAGCCTGTACACTGGCTACCGGCTGGACTCCTTTTGGTTATATATAACATTTAAATTAAAATGCCTTGTGATATTTCTCCCTGTTTTTTCTCACAACACATATCCTATTCTTAGTTCTTAAAGGACAAAGAAAAAAGAAAATCCTGACAGTACATATGGACCAAGCTTTATAAGCATTTTTTTGACAACAGACTTCCCATGAACTAGTCTTTTTTATAAGGGCTCCTCCAGGCGCCAAATATAAAAAGGAGAATTTTAATGAAAAGAATCTTAACTCTTATTCTGGCTTTAATGGTGTTCTTGATGATTCTAGGCACTACTAGCTGTCAGAAAAAAGATGACATGTCAAAAGGATCAGACAAGAAAGTTGTTACCATGGCTGGTCCCTTTACTGACAATGATGCTGTTAAGTTTGAGGAAAGTATCAAAGCCTTCGAAGAAGAAACAGGCATTGATATCCAATATGAAGGTTCAAAAGAATTTGAAGCCTCCATATCTGTGCGTATTGAAGGAGGGAATCCTCCTGATATAGCTGACTTTCCCCAACCGGGTCTACTGGAAAACTTTGTAAAGACAGGTAAGGTTATTGACTTAAGCAAGACTCTGGACATGACTAAAGTAAGAAATAATTACATTCAGAGCTGGCTTGATATGGGAACTATGACAGGTCCTGATGGTCCCATTATGGCGGGGTTATGGGCCAGAGTTAATCTTAAAGGAATAGTGTGGTATAACAAAAAAGCTTTTGATGCTGCAGGATATAAAGTGCCTACTACATGGGCCGAGCTAGAGTCTTTGATGGAACAAATCAAGAGTGACGGAGACGCTCCCTGGGCCATCGGTATAGAATCCGGCGCCGCTACTGGCTGGACTGCCACCGATTGGACAGAACAGTTAATGCTTAGAACCACATCCTTGGAAAATTATGACAGATGGTTAACTGGGGATTTGAAGTTTGATTCCCCTGAAGTCAGAACAGCGATTCAGACCTGGTCTGATATATGGTTCCCTGAAGGAAATGTGTATGGTGGTAGAAAGTCTATTCCAACCACATCTTTTGGTGATTCTGCCAAAGTATTATTCGAAGAACCACCTAAAGCCTGGTTGCATGATCAAGGGAACTTCATTGTGTCATTCTTCCCTGAAGGCTTACAGCCCGGGGTAGATTACGACTTCTTTAATCTTCCTCCTGTTAATGATACTTATGGGGCTCCATTGCTTGTTGGTGGGGATATTTACGCTATGTTTAATGACCGTCCTGAAGTAAGACAAGTGATGCAGTATTTTGCTTCGGCCCAATCTATTAAAACATGGCTTGCCTCTGGTGGGGTTCTGGCTCCTCAGAAGGATGTTGATCCTAATTGGCTGACTAATCCTGTTGATAGAAGATTACAGGAATTGCTTAAGAATGCCAAAGCCTTGCGCTTTGATGGTTCTGACTTAATGCCTGGAGCCGTAGGTGCCGGTTCTTTCTGGAAAGAAATGACAGGTTATGTCTCAGGTTCCAGAACTTTGGATCAAGCTGTTAAGGCTATTGATGCTTCGTGGCCGAATTAGGTTAATTGTTATTCCTAGGGGGCTTTTGCCCCCTTTTTTCGCTTTTTAACAAGGGAGGTCTTTGTTGAAATCAATATCAATTCAAAAATATTTTTTTCTACTATTAGAAGTAATAGTAGCCTTGGCTATCCTTATATTGGGATATGTATTTCTCAAATCATGGGAAGGGTCCAAATTATTTATGGTTATAGTGGCCATCATATGGGGTGTTGGATCTGTGGCTATATTGTTCTATGTTCTTAACAGCATTGCTGAGACATTACCCCGTAAGACACGTTCTATTGTCTTACCGGTTGTTTTTGCAGGTCCCGCTTTACTTCTTTTATTATGGTTTCTCATTCTTCCCACCATTAGAACCTTTAGTTTAAGTTTCTTTAATGATACGGGAAGACAATTTATCGGTTTGACAAATTATGGGAATGTCTTTACTGACGGTGTGTTCTGGGAAAGCTTTCGCAATAATATATATTGGCTTGTTTTTGGTACATCCGGTAGCGTGGGGATCGGCCTTCTCATTGCTGTATTGGCTGATAAGAGCCGGTTTGAGAATATCTATAAAGCATTGATCTTCTTACCTATGGCCATTTCTTTTGTTGGAGCTGGTGTTATCTGGAAGTTTATTTATGCCTATAAAGGGGAAGGGGCTAATATCGTAGAGATAGGACTTCTTAATGCCATTATCACTGGACTTGGTTTTAAAGCCCAGGCTTGGTTACAGCTTCCTTTTTGGAACAATCTCCTGCTTATCATTATCATGGTTTGGCTTCAAACTGGGTACGCCATGGTCATTCTATCATCGGCAATAAAAGGTATCCCTTCTTCTTTGATAGAAGCTGCCAAGGTTGATGGTGCGACTGAGTTCCAGGTCTTTAGGCATATTATGATTCCAGAAATCATGGGGACTCTTATCACTGTATCTACCACCATTGTTATCTTTAGTCTTAAACTTTTTGATATTGTTAGGGTTATGACAGGTGGTAACTTTGGTACAAATGTTATAGCCAATGAGTTTTATTTGAGACAATTTACCCAGGGAAGAACGGGAGAGGCTTCAGCTTTGGCCATATTACTTTTGGTTGCTGTTGTACCAGTCCTTCTCTATAACCTGAGACAATTCCAGGGAAGGAAGGCTTTCAAATGAGTGAACCCACTAAATTTAAACGAAAACAAAAGTTAAAAAGAACAGCCCGTAATGTGTGGGTTAATATCGTTCTTATTTTTATCACTCTTCTTTGGACCATCCCGACTTTAGGTATCTTTGTGACTTCCTTTCGACGTTCTGAAGATATTTTTTCTTCCGGTTGGTGGTCCATTCTTCCTCACCGGGATTGGGTGAAAACAGAAGAACTAACCCTGTCTGAAGATATCGATGTGGATGGAACCTTCATTATTGAAGATATTGAGGGAGACTTTGAGAGTTTTCGTGAAGGTATTGTCAGTGAAGATGGTACGCAGTATCGATGGTATGGTAATAAGAGAACCTTGCGTGTTGATAAATTTGAAAGGGAATGGGTCGGCTTTGGTGCCAATCTGACTTTATCTAATTATAGGGATGTTTTGGCCAGTGGTAAGATACAGTTTACCGATGGTAACGGTCGTACTATCACAAGGGATGGGAGTAATTTCTATGATGCTGTTTTGAATTCTCTCGCAGTAGCCATACCTTCCACGGTTATTCCGATTCTTATAGCTGCTTTTGCGGCTTATGCTTTTGCCTGGATGGACTTTCCTGGGCGTAAACCGTTGTTTGTCATTGTTGTGGCCTTATTGGTTGTTCCCTTGCAGATAGCCCTTATTCCTATTCTTCAAGATTATACTAGTTTGGATTTGAATGGATCTTTTCTGGGAATGTGGTTGGCTCATACGGGTTTTGGATTGCCATTAGCTGTGTATCTTTTGTTTAATTATATATCCACTCTTCCAAGGGATATCTTTGAATCAGCCTTTTTAGATGGGGCTACTCCTTTTAATATCTTTGCCCGTTTGGTGATTCCCTTATCCGTTCCTGCTTTAGCTAGCTTTGCTATATTCCAATTTTTATGGGTTTGGAATGATTATTTGATAGCCTTAATATTTCTTGGAGACAAGAATAGGGTAGTCACTTCTGCTCTGGCCGCTATGGTTGGGGAAAAAGGACAGGATTGGCACCTTTTAACTTCAGGTGCCTTCCTGAGTATGATCCTGCCTCTAGTCGTCTTCTTCTCTCTCCAACGATTCTTCGTCAGAGGACTCATGGCTGGTTCCATTAAGGGATAAGCTATAGCTTTGAAGACTGCCAAATGTCTTGGATAATTGAGGATGGTGAGTTATGGATGCCTTTTGGGATTCTGTAACTTCACCGATTATCCTATTGATTCTGTCATTAAGATCGGGGTGGGTGCTTAGCCAACTTGGCCCAGTGTAATGGTCTTGTTCCTTAAGCTTGGTAAAGAGATCTGCCATGGCCTGGGGGGATATTCCTTCTTTCCTAAGGAGCTCTACACCTCTTTCATCGGCTTCCGTCTCAAAATCTCTACTGTATTTTAGCGTTCTGAAGGAGTCTGCATTTTGGAGTATGACTGCCGTTGTTCCGCTATAATCATTGATCAGTAAGGAAATGATAAGGTAGTTGGATAACATCCGGAAGATCAAACGGGCACTATGCTTCTTTTCTATATGTGAATATTCATGCGCTAAGAGAGCCGCTAATTCCTCTGGAGTGTCTAAAGTAACGAGCAAATCCTTATAGACCACAATGTGTCCTCCCATAATAGCGAAGGCATTCATTTCTTCTTTGTTAGATAGATAAAGATTTACAGGATGCTCTCCCCAATCTAAATCATCCCAGAATTTTTGAAGTTTTTGTGATCCTGTCTCATCAATAGCCAAGTCTTTTGACATATTTTTGAAGATGAGATCCCCCATTTGTTTTTCTTGTTCATAGGGAAGGATTCTTGCAATACCATCCGCCATGAGGGGAACGCCATAGATATAAACTCCAACTAAGACTCCGATTGTTAACACAAATCCCAGAATGATCTTTGTATAATTGGTGAAGAACCATTTATAGATCTTACGGGAGAGGCTTCCTGATTCCAGTTTTTGATCGATTTCACCTTTGAAGAAGGGATCTTCTACTGATATATGGACCTTGGGGTATTGTCCACACAGGAGGGATACTCTCTTTTCCCCTGGCATCTCTTCACGGAAGACATCAGTATAAGGCCAAGTTAGCTTACGGGTATAACGGTCCTCTTCATATTCCAGGACTAATTGTGTTTCTCCCACTGTTACTTGGCCTAGTTGTTGTTTAGAGGTTTTCCCATCATTAAAGCGGCATGAGTACCAAGGCATTAGAACAGTCCGTCACCGATATCAAAGGCATCCAAAAAGCCTTCCCCAGTAGCATCAGAATAATCTTCTTCTGTTTGTCTAATAATGTCAGGATCAAAGTCCCCTTCGACTATGAGATTCTCTAAATACATCTTGATGATTCTAATAACAGCCCAAGGATAGCCTAATCCGAGAGTGAATAAAATAGTAAAATAATTAGCAACACCGACCATGAATATTTCTCCTGCTGAGAAATGGGGAATCATGATCAGTTTAGTCTCATCCTGATAGGCTACTACATGGCCAAAGTGATAATTCATTAGGTGTTTTTGATACCAAAATGTATAAATGCCAAAGGTAATAAAGGTGAGTAAGATTCCTTTCAAATGGATTTTAAATAATTCACCCCCTGTCCCAGTCCACTCAACTTTTATATTGCCAAATCGGATATGAGAGATGATGTATTTCTGTAAATTGGCCTGTAACCAAGGGAAATATATACCAAGAGTTATAATCGTTAGACCTACATTTTTAAGATAAAGTTTGAGTAGTGTTTTCTTGTCGCCTCTATATCCAAAATGGATACCATTCCAGGATGTTCTGGACATTCGGTATTTCATTCCGCCATGAATAGCTAAGGGGATCACAGTAATAAACCCAAGTGTCCATATGATCGATCCCAGGGCTATGATAGTGTTATCTTCTAAGAACACTCCTACTAAATACACTAAGTATATAACTACCAGTACCGCCAGAAACTTTAGGAATCCTTTGAATATTTCAATTCCTTCTCCGTGATATCTGAATCGCCCATTGGCAAATTCCGTGTTGGAATAGATGTATTTTAAACGCTTGGATTTGGCCCAGGCCGCATAAATACCTAAGGTTAAAACGGTTAGGACCATATTGATAACATAAATACCAAATAATTCTTTTCCATTTCCTTGGAATCTTAAAACGCTTCTTTTTTCCATTATGTCTCCTTTCATTAATTATAGTAATACATTATGGTCAATTGTAGACATCCTATGCTTATATGAAAGGATTAGTGGCCATTTGTCAATTGTAATGGTATTTTATTCTAATATAAAGGTATGAACCTTACCTGAGGAGGAACCTTGGATACAATGACAATCGGCGGAGGCTGTTTTTGGTGTGTTGAAGCAGTATTCGAACGTCAGAAGGGTGTTATAGAAGCAATATCTGGTTATTCTGGAGGATATAAAGATAATCCTACTTATCAAGAAGTTTGTACAGGCGATACTGGTCATGCGGAAGTTGTACAGATTCGTTTTGATCCTGAAGTGATCAGTTATGATAAGTTGCTCCAGTTATTCTGGATCGCTCATGATCCTACCACTTTAAACCGTCAAGGAGCAGATGTAGGCACTCAGTACCGCTCTGTGATTTTTTATCACAATGATGAACAGCGGGTGAAAGCAGAAGCCTCACTGGAGAATGCTCAGAAAGATTTTGCAGACCCTATTGTTACGGAGATCGCACCATTAGAGAATTTCTTTCCTGCTGAAGATTATCATCAGGAATATTTTGACAACAACCGTAATGCTAGTTTCTGTAGGGTGATTATAGCCCCCAAGCTGAAGAAGCTCGGTTTCGATTAAAATACCCATTCCCCCCGGATTTGCCTTTAGATGGCGATCCGGGGGCTTTTCTTAATTTGATATCAAAGTTTTCCATTATCTATATTATTTTTGACATTGTACTTGAGAACTTTTACACTATGGAAATGATTCCTGTTGAACGTGTTTATGTTGACCCATTAGTTATTCCCTTTGCAGAGGCTTATATCAAAGGGTTGACTGCCGATTGTGATAAGTTATTAAGTGATAAAAAGGATAAGGATGATGATCGTCTGCTTAATTGGGCGCATAAGGTAAAAGGGAATGGGGGTATATTCGGGATTCAATATATCAGTGATCTTGGTAGGATTATTGAACATTACTTAAAGATGGGAGAAACTGATCAAGCTTTCCTCCATATTCAATTACTTAATAGTTATATACATTCCTTAGTTCTTCTCCCTGATAACCTGGAGGAAGAGGATCAACCCTGAGTGAACAATTCGTAGTTTCGGTAGAGAGTGCTTAACTCTAGCTTTGAATGGGTTTCTGTTTTCTTATAAATGCTAAGAATATGATGCTTTGCTGTCCCCGGTGATACACAGAGAGCTTCTGCTATGGTTGTTCCTGATTTCCCATCTAATAGATAGAATAACACTTCTGCTTCCCTTTTGCTTAATCCATAATGATCAGCAAAGCTCTCCCTGTTTTCTTTGGATTCGTGAATCAGTGTTCGGCTAAAATCAGGTCCATCATTGAGCTGACGCTTTGTTATTTTAAACAAATTGTCACCTATTTGGAGAACATCTCCACTGGTTAAGACGATTTCCCCCTGTGTTTGTTTGTTGTTCACAAAGGTTCCGTTTGTGCTGTCCATATCTTCAATGGATAGGGTGTCTTTCCATACACTTAACTGTGCATGAACGCGGCTAATCTTTGGTGATGACAGTGTTAAATCACAATCTTCACTTCTTCCAATTTTGTAGGGGCTTTTATCTATGGATATAATCAAGGACTCCCCATCATACATCTTCCCTTCTAGATACCATAGTAGATGTTCTGCCATGGGGTAAAATTAAAACCCTATCCTTTATTTTGTCAAGTTATGTAAAATTTTTGTCATATTCTATTTATTTCATTGAGAATATCTTACACTAATTATGGGAGAGGGGGACTAACGCGTTTCTATGTGTAAGTATTATGATATTTGTCTATTTATACACTGTAAACTACAGGGGAAGCCTGAACTTGCCGAAGAGGTAACTAAAGCCTTTTGTTTGACTGATCCGTTAGGATGTGCCAGATATAAAGTTGCTGATTCCTTGGGAAAGGAATCTGTATCCGCTAATCTCTATCCTTCAGAGACTGCGAGAGCAGAAGCAGAGATTGCAGCAAAACGTTAGACTTTATGGTCTACAGAGGATGAAAAAAACAATTTTATCATGACCATTAAAAAACGAGTTTACATAGGTATCCTTTTGATAGCGTTTAGTTTCTTATTCGCTTTGATCGTGCCTTTTCATGTTGTAAACACCTTAAGAAGCAATTATGACTCTGAAAAAAAGATGACCAGTCTTAATCAGGAACTGGAGTCTTTTACTTTTGACTTAATATTGGCATCCTATAAACCATCTGATTGGAAAACTTCTATCAAGCCTCTGGAAGATAAACAGGAATACATTAGGAGGCAGTTACAGGATTTTGAACTTGAATCACAGCATAACTCTGAATATACACGTCTTCTAGCCCTCTGGGATTATTTCCTTTCCTATTCTCAAAGCTGTTTTCAGATCATAAGGGATATTCAGAAGAATCCTTTATATGAAGATGCCTTAAAATCTGGTTCTATAGATTTAAAGGTCCTGGATCCTGAGGGGGTTCATGGAAGTCTATATTTTTCCTTCTATCAATTAAGAAAGAAAGCTGTTCAAACTGTTGAAGCTTTTAGACAATTTCGTGATGTGTTTTCCAATATATCAAATCGCTATGCCCGTGGATTCACTTATACCTATCGTACTTTGTTCACCGCTTTTGTGGCAATCTTTATTGGATTAATTCTTCTTTCCGGATTGTATCTGATGGATCAAGTCGCTTTAATTCTGTATTGGAAAGATATTATTTTGATAGACACAAAGAGAGTTGCAGAGGGTTTAAACTTTACCCCCCTGGAAACAGGTGTGAAGGAAGTTCAGGATTTCTATGACAACCTTATTAATATGACACAGACCTTATCTGATCAGAATCGCTTATTGGGCAAGCAATTCCGTGAATTAGTAGATAGTCAAAACCGATTATTAACCCAAGAAAAATTTAACAGTTTGGCTCAATTTATCCTTCGACTTAATCATGAACTCAATTCTCATTTGTCCGTGTCAAAAATGGCTTTAGATATCCTTCAACCTAGTTTAAATCAACATGATCGGGAAAGTTTCAATATAGCCAAGAATTCCATTAATGATTCCATCAAGGTTATGAATAAAATAAAAACCATTGCTTTAGAATTACCGGAAAGCAACCATACCCTGGACCTAAAAGAAACCATTAAATGGATTGTGGCAGATGTTATGTTTCGCTATAGTAATCCAGCTATTGAATGGGATTTTCACTTTCCCCAGGAAGAGGTATCTCTCTTCTCCCATAATGAAACAATGTATCGTATCCTGTCTCCTTTTATTGAAAATGTTATCGTTCATGCCTACGATAATGGCTCTGGCGAGGGAATCATAAGTGTCTTCTGCGAAGAATCCTTTATTCATATCAAAGTGGATGATCATGGAAAGGGAGGTAATCAAGATGAATTATTGCCATTATTTAAGCCTCTTTTGGAAAGAGATTGGTCTACAGGATTGTCCTTAGGTATATCTGTTGCCAATTCTGCTATTAATTATATATTTCATGGAGAACTGGCTATCTATACAGAACCTGATAGGGGTTTTTTTGTAGAAGTGATCATTCCGAAGAAATCTTTTGAATCTTAACTTTTACAAGAGGGGAATACTAATTTGAAATAGACTCCCTTTTTGCTTTCAATATCTATCGTACCTTCTAGTTGCTTTGATAACAGAGTAATGAGCTGTAATCCCAAAGTGTCTAATTGATTAGTATCAAATCCTTCCGGGAACCCAACTCCATTATCCCACAACTCTAAAGTTGTTTCCCCGCAGGTAGAATGAAGTCTGACTGAGATTACCCCTTGTTCTTGAGATTTGAAGGCATATTTTATAGCATTTGTAATGATTTCATTAACGATAAGTCCACAAGGGATAGCCGCATCTACTCCTAATATAAGTGGTTCTGCCTGTATATCCACATCAATATTCCCATATTGATCATAGCTATAAAGTAATTCATGGATAATCGTAATCAGGTAGTCCTTGAAATCTACTCCCGCCAAGTCTGGTGCTTGATAGAGCTTTTCATGGACAAGAGCCATTGATAATATACGACTCTTGCTTTCATGGAATAACTCTTTATCATTATCATTTTTGAGTTTGTCAGTCTGCATATTCAGAAGACTTGAGATAATTTGAAGGTTATTCTTTACCCTGTGATGTATCTCTTTCAGCATGATCTGCTTTTCTTTTAAGGACTTTTCCAGCTCACTGACTAGGTTGAGATTGTCCAAATTTAATTTTAAAGAGGAGGAGAATGTTTTGAGAATCTCCTGTTCTGTAGAGGTTAATACTTCACTTGTTTCAAAATAATAACATAGATAATCTGTGTCATTGACTGCAAGACGATCCCAATAGGTATTATCCTTGAAGAAGGGAAATGACATAGGTTGTGTTTGAGCTAATACCATTGGATTGGGAAGGGAGTCTTGTGCTACCTGGGGGACCCCATTGATGTAATGGATAACACTGGAGTGGACAATCCTATGACCTTCTTTTTCAGTTAGATACCTAAGGATCCCTTGATAGGAGATTTGTGAGAAATCTTCAAGAGTTTTACATTTGAGAAGATTGTTGCCTTCACTGATTATATAGGCTAGACCTTGCCGGCTCTTTTCGATTGTCAAAATGTCTCTATAAGACCTCAGGGCGCTTGTTATGGTTGTGAATAATTTTTGGGCTGTTAACTCTGTTTTTTCTCGATAATCGTTAATATCATACTCAATAATCACTTTTCGTTCTGGTGCAAAGCCCGGCTGCCCTGTTCTGAGTATGATCCGGATATGATGATTGTCCAACTGTTCCCGGATGTTCTTAACCACTTCCAGTCCAGTGTTTTCATGTTCCATGACCACGTCTAGCAGTATTAGCGCTGTGTCAGGATTCTTTTTGATCAAATCTATGGTCTCAGATCCACTGTACGCACTGAGAAATCGAATGGGTTTGTCTTCAAAGGTGAAATTCTTCAAGGCTAACTTTGTCACAGCATGGACTTCCGGTGTATCATCAGAAATCATAACCTTCCAAAAAGAGGAATCCGGTTGAGTAGGAAAGAGAGTCTCATCTGTATAAGTTAAGTTACCATTCACTTATACAGGTTAACCTGTATATTCTGTACTTCGCAAGGGATTTATTCAAAGTTGAACTTAGGTTATATTATTTGTATGTTAAAAGCAAATTATCATTCCCATAGTCATTATTGTGATGGACAGGGGGAATTAGAAGATTATATTGAATCGGCAATTCAAAGAGATTTTGATGCCATAGGATTTACTAGTCATGGTCCAGTCCCTTTTCATACAGATTGGACCATGCCAGAAGATAAACTTGGCTCTTATTTGAAGGAAATTGAAGAACTTCAGGTGAAGTATAAAGGTCAGATTGAGTTATACAAAGGGCTTGAGATCGATTACATTCCTGGAATCACAGGGCCGGCACTTTCAAAGTTTCAAGAATTGAATCTTGATGTTATAGTAGGTTCTGTTCACTACTTACCGGCAGATTCTCATCATTTATTGACGATAGATGGTCCACAAGAAGAAGTGGATTTTCTATACACACAGATTTTTAAAAAAGATAGTAAGGCCTTTGTTCAAAGCTATTATCAGAATATTGTCCAAATGGTTAAAGAAGGAGGATTCTCCATCATAGGCCATTTTGATCTGATCAAGAAACGTAATAAAAAAGGTCATTATTTTGATGAAACTCAGGATTGGTATGAGCAAATCGTTGCTGATACCCTCGTTCAGATAGGACAGTACAGAGAATCTCATGTTGCTATGGAAGTGAATACCGGGGGGATTAGCCGAGGTGCCGTAGATACTGTCTACCCAGATCCTAAATGGTTACCTGAAATGCGAAAAGCAGGAATCCCTGTCTTGGTAAACTCTGATGCACACCATCCTGATCATTTGGATTTCTACTTTACTGAAGGTTTAGACTTCATCCGCAAGGGAGGATATTCTTCTGTGCGCCTTTATTACAATAATAAGTGGCAGGATATGGATCTAGGCTAGAGTTCTTTTAACTTAAGTTCTGACAAAGTTCTCTGAATAAGTCACCCCGGTGAAACTCATTTTTGAACATTTCAAAGGAAGCACAGCCTGGACTGAGGACAAGAATGTCCGATGTCTCAGCTCTTTCCCATGCTTTATGTATAGCTTTTTCCAGATCATCAAAAGGTCCTTCGTAGGGAAGTTCCCAATTATTCAGTAGGGGAATGAGCTTGTTTGTCCCACTTCCTTTGAGAAGGATGATAGCTTTACAGTTCTCTAATCCCTCCTGTATGACAGAAAAATCCAGATCCTTATCTGTACCGCCTGTGATCGCTATCACTTTCTTATGGGGAAAGCTTAGAAAAGCGGCGTTCGCTGCTTCTGGAATAGTTGCCGCTGAATCGTTATAACATTTGATTCCCTCAGGCTGGGCCACAAGCTCTAAACGATGGGGTACCCCATCAAAGCCGGCGATCCTCTTGCGTATAGCCTCAGCTTCTATGCCAAATAATCTCAGACACAAAGCAGCACATAGTAAGTTGAGTCTCATATGATTACCAGGTAGTTGATGGGGAAGGTCTAGTAATATCTCATCCTTTTCTTCGATCAGACATCTCCCCTGTTCCTTCTCAATCCAAGCTACTGCTTTCAGGTGTTCAAGTTCTGATTGGGGACGCTTTTCTCCATATAAACCTAGATGACAAGGACTTTCCCTGATGAATTGATCTGAATATTCTCCTTTACTCTGAAAAACGCTGAAGGATTCAGGATTTTGTTCTTTGTAAATAAGCTTTTTGTCCTCAACGTATAAGTCCATCGAGCCATTATAGGTGTTAAGATGATCAGGATAAATATTGGTAATAACAGATACTTTGGGATGTAACAGACCACGGGATTTTAAATCTCCTAATTGCCAACTGGAGAGCTCCAGTATGACTGGCGTTGTATCATCTATACTATTAAGGAAGGTAAGGGGACTGACTGTAATATTTCCCCCTAATTGGGTACGAGGGTCTATTTGTTTTAGTACATGATAGATAGCACTAACTGTTGTGGATTTGCCCTTTGATCCTGTTACGGCAATAAGCGGGCCTTGATAGAATGTGAGAAAGGTGGAAATATCTGTCTCGACTCTTTTGGCCATAGCCAAATAGGGATTATTCATACGGACTGCAGGATTTTTGACAACAATATCAGCTTCTGTAAAGTCTGATTCCTTGTGTCCTCCCAATTCATATTTGATAGAAAGATCTGATAATTTGTTGATACTAGGTTCTAACTCTGCTGGGCTTTTAAAATCAGTGACCGTAACGAATGCTCCTTGTTCTGCAAAGAATCGGGCGGACGCTAATCCTCCTCCATGTAAGCCCAGGCCCATGATGGTTACTCTCTTATTCTGTAGATTCCAATCCTTCATCAATTAAAAATTCCCTCTGGCTGTTTTCGTTCAAATAGATTTTTACTTTAAGTGATCTATACAGATTATTCCAGTACTCAGGAAGGGCTTTCTTTAGTTTATAAAGTACAGGATTATCGTTGTTAAATCCTTTTGATTTCATTGATTTTTGTATTAGTTCCATATGAGGTTCCAGGTACTCTATTAAGTGGGATAAATAGGGTAGTAACTGTCTTCGTCTATCAGGAGTGGGATGAACGAGTGATAAGGCAATGGTTTGATAGATACATTGAAAAGGATAATAGGGATAGAATTTTACAGGGGAGGGAATCACTAACTTTGAGAAGAACTTAGTTAGCTCATTGTCAATCCATATTCCTTGTACAAAGTATCCTCCTCCTGTTTCTCCTATCCATGTATCTTTAATGAGCTTGATAATATCAAATCCTGAAACCTTGTTCCCTGTCTTATGAACTGTCTTGAGAGGTATGATATAAGCATCCAGAAATAGTTTATTTGTCAAATAAACAGATGTCTTATCATTTTCTTCCCTTGTTAATAGTTCCCCGAAGCCTGGATGATAATGTAGATCTATTTTGAGCAGGTAGAGAAATAGCTTTGTTCCTTGTCTATAAAGTTGAAAAAAGCAAGGTCGTAAGATATCTGTAGGATCAAAGAAATAGGTTAGGCCCTGGAAAATCGCCGGTTCTAAATCAACTAATTCTTTGATGATTGATCGCAATGTCTCCAGGTAGGTCTTACTTGGTATCTTCTGGGCTACGTCATGATGAATGGGAAAGGAAGGAACTTGATAATATTCATTTAAAAGAAGAAAAAAATCTTCATTATGTGTGTAGTGTTTGACTCCTCTCAAAGAGGATGTTTGAACCTCTTTGAGAGTATCATTGATTACTGGATCCGTATAATTAAGGGATATATCTGGTACTTTTTCACTCATAGTTCCTTAATAATAGAATTTGCTTTAAAGGTAAATCAATCAAAAATTGTCCGGTAAGGGAATCTCATCTCCAATAGTTTCGGTTAATTCACTAATAGCCCAGGCTTGCTTTCCTTTAGTGAGAACGAGAGTATCTTTTCTCATGTATCCTTCTACATGGACTTTCTCATCATCAAAGTCTCCTCCACCAGGACCCCATATTTCATAAGTAGCTTCAAAGGTATTTGGTTCTATTTCTTTGATCTTCAGATTAGCAACACCGAATAAAACATTTCCGTCTGGTAGAACAGGTCTGCCTTGGGTTACCCAGGTCTGGGCATCATAAAAATCATCCTTACCAGCTGCCGCCATCTGAGCTTTACTGCTGACAAACAAATATTGAAGCATTGTTGATAACTGACTTTTGACTCCCTTTGCCATGGTGTCATCATACAAAGTGGGATCAAGGGCATTAATGGCTTTATAATGAGCAATGACAACAGCCTTAGGAGTCATCCCTGCTGTCTGGGGAGGTTCCAGGGCTGACTTAATGATAGTTCCTGTGATACTCCCTAGAATAAGAACAACAATGGATATTATTACCATTGGTAGTTTATACTTGCGAAAGAATAATTTCCTACTCCAACGCTTTTCCCGTTGAATTTTACGTTGCTCTCCCTTAGTTCTGAGAACATGAGCTTTTTCCTCTTCAAGGGGAGTAACCAGTTCTTTACCCTTCAAACTATCTAGTAGTTCTTGCCATTCCAAAACAGTTGGTCTTACAGGGCCTGACAAACTCCTATCCACAAATTGGGCTAGTTGTGGGTCAACTCCTGGAACCAGGTAGGATAGGGGTACTAATTTGGATTCCCTCATTCGTGCTCTCAGATCTTCCAAATCTTTACCTGGGTAGGGGGACTCTCCACTAAGCAGTTCGTAAGCAAGGATACCTAAGGAAAAACTAAGGTTGTTTTCCTTCTCCAGATCAGGATGATTGTAAGGAGCCTTGTGTTTAAAATCAAATTCTTCAGTATTGGTAATCACCTCACTATAAGCGGGGGAAGGAAGTAGTATCCCTGTTGTTGTAGGATAATACATTCCCTGATTCCATATATCATTCAAATGGTGTGACTTGCTTTTGACCATTTGTAGAGAACAATAGAACTGAAGCTTATCCCCTATATTCCGGGGTTCTTCCCATTCTGTTAATTCCAAGTCAGCAAACTCAACCAGTATCTTGCCGTTCTCTTCTACTAATTTTGTTGGTTTGATTTTACTGGCTCCCTTATCTGTTATAAGGGTGAAGGGTTCTTTTGTTACTTGGGTTAAGCTTCTAGCCGCAAAACCGGATGCATCAACATTTGTTGGTAATCTCATCATCTAACTCCCATTATTAAGAACAGTCGGCTACCTAAAAGGTAACCATAACTTAGGTATAATCAAACCAAAAGGATTGATACCAGACTTCCAGTCCCCGTTTACTGTCACCTGTTGAACATGTCATATTAGTGCATGTCTTCCAGTGGCCACTGGGCAGAAGCTCTTTGACAAAGAGAAGGGGCCCAAGACCACAGGGTTGCTTTTTGCTTTTCCTGCTTATCTCCATAAGTGATTGATAATCACCCTTGGTAATCCATGCACTATTATTAAGAGCCCATTCCTCTGTTTGTCTATCATGAGGGCTTAGGTTTGACGATATAATATATAGAGTCTTTTCTGGTAGCTTTTGTTGAAGTTGCTTCTTTCCTTCTTTCACCAGCTTCATTGAGTCCTTACCCATCAATAAAGGAAGAACGGGCTTATCAGGAAAATACTCCCTAACAAATGGCAAGAGTATTTCCAGGGAGAATTCTTCCATATGATTCATCTTGTCCCTTGTGAATGGCTTCTTAAGTTGACTGGTTAATTCTGAGGCCACAGGTACTAAACCCAGGGGCGATTCAAAATTAACATAATCAGGATAGAAGATGTGATCTTCCGGTTCTCTATGGGTGGGGCCTATAAGAATGATCAGTTCCGGTTTCTGGTCTACAACGTGGCTGAAGGCCTCTTGCAGATGCTTTAAAACATGAGTATAGCCTCCATGGGGAACTATAATGGCCGAACTCTGCTCTAGGGCAGGGTCAAGGGATAATGCTTGTTTTAGCTCTTCTTCTTGGGAAGGATAAAAAAGACCATCCACAAGGGGATGTCTATCAGAACCTGGCTTGTACATGGGCCTAGTATGGTCTATTTGGTGCCTTGATTCAACCTATCTAATCGGCTTTGATCTTTCTTGATATGAAGGTTTTTTTCCTGTGTAGGAAGAACCGTTCCTAATTTGGCATTTTTAGCTCTTCTTAAGTATTTTACCTGAGTATAATAGAGATCTGCCTGGCCTGAGGCTTTTGCTTTTGAATATAGGAGAGCCAGGTTCCCTCCGTCTAAAAGTACTTCGAGAGGAATAGTTTTCCCTTTCTGATTTTTGATAAAAACATATCCCCCAGGGTAATCTCTGGTATGCATCCATAGATCATTACCCTTTACCCATTTTCTTAGAAGCTGGTCATTTTCTTTCGCTGTACGACCTACAAGTATATGATAGCCATGGGATGAGAAACTTAGTCCGGGTGTTTGGTTGTCTTCTTTATGTGTTTTTCTTTGGAAGGAGGACAGTTCTTTGAGTAATCCTGACAGGTCCTCCTGTTTTTCCAGATGATTAAGAACCTCTTCATAGTGATGAATCTGATTGTGGCAATTGTCTAGTTCTTCCTGTAGAAGCAGCAAACCTTGCCGACCTTTGCGGTATTTTTTATAGTAATTCTCTCCATTCTCCTGAGGACTTCGGCTGGGATCAAGGTGAATCGTTATATTGACTTCCGGGTCTTCATAGCTGGGAGCCACCAAAAAGGGATCCCCTGCTTTGAGCTTATAGAGGTTAGCCATGATGATATCCCCATAGGTTTTATACATTTCGTGATTTTGATAATCCCTTAAACGTTCACTATTCTTTTGAATACGGTTCTCCAGAACCATGATTCTTGTTTTTAACGCCTTGCGGGCCTGGTCTATTAGTTTGTTCTGGGTAAGTTCTTCATTCTTCTGCTGATAGAATTGATCCAGCTTGTCATTATAGTCTCCCTCTCCGGGTAGGTCCTTTAGGGTAAAGCTTTTCTTGCCGGGATCCTTAGGCGGGGGGAGGGTAAAAATTTCCCCTGAGTTTTCCCCTTTTCCAGGACGTCTATAATAACTGTCCAGGATCCTATTATTCTCATCAACGGCTATGACATTAGCCGCATTGGCCCATAAACGAATATAGAGTGTGGTCTGCCATTCTCCTTTGGTAATTACCAGACAGATAATTCGGTCTGTGAACCATTGTGACGCTTTAACAATACGTCCACCACCTACACGGGATCGAAGGAATTGAAGGAATCTCTGATTTTTTATTTGAGAAGGATAATTGCCACTGGTTCTATGAAACCGGATTTGACCAGGAGTAAAGGCTATCAAAAGCTTTTGAGCCTTTCCCGGTTTGTACACTTCCAATACAAGATGAGATAAGTCTGGTTGCTTTACTTTCTGTAAAAAAGAACCTTCCAGATCCAGTTCTTCCAGTACTTGGTTTATTTCTACCCAATTCATTAGCTTGCCACCTTATAGATAATAAAACAGACATACGCGATCAACAGGAAGACTCCATTCATAAAGGGAAGAAAAAAGGGATGTCTCTTCTTAAAACTTCTAAAAAGAGCCAGGCCAAAGAAGCTCAGTCCAGGCAGTATGATAAACAGAGCATGTAAGGCAAACCAGATATCAATCTTCAGGCTTGTTCTTCCTACCACTATGAGAAGTATATAGAGGGGGACTAAACCAAACTGACTAAAGCCTCTGGCCTGGGCTGCTCTCTGACTGGGCTTAATCCCATGATGATAGAATCGCCAACCGGACAGAACAAACCAGACATGAGAAATGACAAGAGCCGTAAGAAGCAGAAAATAAAGAATCGTAATGATTTGATTAAACAAAAGGATAGATCTCCCCAATAAGATGGAAGGATCCTGTTACTAAAACAGCCCCTTCCTTTCCTGCTAAATCTAATGCTTTTTCCAGCGCTTGTCTCGGTTCTCCTTCCACAATAACCTCATAATTATGATGAAAAAAAGCCTTCCCTAGCTGATGAGGATCCTGTGGCCGGAAGGTTCCTGCCCTTGTTACAATAATATGATCAAAACCTCTAGCTACCAAGGGTGCCAATTGGAGAGCATCCTTACCTTCTGATAGGCCGAAGACTAATACCTTTGGTTTCATTTCCTGAAAGCCGGAATGAAAGGCCTCTGATGCAAAGCCTAAACTATCTTCTGTATGGGAGCCATCAACGACAATATAGGGATGATGACTCTTAATCTCCATTCGTCCTGGCAGTCTGGTTCTCTGTATGATATCTAATGCTTGCTCAGGTAGTTCCCCTGTAATGTGAAGAGCTGTTAGGGCCAGGCAGGAGTTCTGGACTTGAACAGTATTAAGAGAGGCCAGGTTCAGATGCATTGTTGTACCATTCCATTGGATCTTTGCTTCCACACCTCCGGGAGATAAAGAAGTAGAGTCTATTGTCAGAAGATCCTTCAGTTCATATAGTCTAGAATGTCTTTGGGCTGTTATCTCTCTAAAAACGGGAATAACTTCCGGCTTTTCTGCTGATATTAGGCATGGTACCCCTTCCTTAATGATCCCCCCTTTCTCTCTAGCTATAAGATCAAGGCTATCTCCTAAATACTGGGTGTGTTCCAACTCTATAGGAGTAATAATAGAGAGGAGGGGCGTGACTACATTAGTTGCATCCAGACGTCCCCCCATACCAGTTTCCAGAACCAGATGAGTGCATCCTTGTTCGTGATAGATAATAAAGGCAGCTAATGTCAGGAGTTCAAAAGTGGTCGGCTCCCCACCAGGATAGTCCTTATGTTCTTCTATATATTTCTTTATCCGATGGATCGTCCTTATATAAATCTGATCCTCAAAAGCTTGTCCTGCCAGGGTAATTCTTTCTGTATAATTCACAATATGAGGGGATTGGTATAAGCCTGTTCTATGTCCTGCCCCTTGCAGGAGAGTGGCCAGGTAGAAAGAGGTAGAGCCTTTCCCTTTAGATCCTGCTATATGATAGATCTTCTTGTTTTCATGAGGATTACCAAAGTCTTGTAGAAGCTTTACCATCCTGTCCAGTCGGTACTCACGTTTTTCAGCAGTAGTCGTCTTTTCCAGATTAGTAAAGCTTTCCAGGTATTTAAAAGCATTAATTACAGTATTCATTTACGTTTCTTAAAAGCATTCCCGTGACTGGGAAATCCTTCATAATCACACAGGGTTGTAACAGGATCCTTTAATACTTGATAGCCTCCTGGTGTTGCAAAAACAACAGAGGAATATTTCATAAAGTCCCTCACAGAGACAGGACCATAGGTTTTTGCCTTACCCCCTGTTGGTAGAACTGCATTGGCACCGGTCGCATAATTGGCTCCTGAGAAAGGCAGGTTTGATCCTAAAAGGATTTCCCCGGCATTCCTTATGAGTTCAAGAGTTTCAAAGGGTTCATTGGTTTGCAGGGATAAGTGTTCAGGGGCAAACTCATTAATGACCTCTGCTCCCTCTTCTATAGAATCTGTTATTAGAATACCTCCATAACCACCTAATACATCGGAAGTGAACGTTTTACGAGGTTCAGGAAGATCCTTTATAAGAGTCCTCAAATTGTCTTTAACTGCTGTTGCTAATTCCTTGGAGTCTGTTACAAGTAAGGCTTGACTATCCGATCCGTGTTCTGCTTCAACAAGCAGGTCTAGTGACAAATTCCAGGGATTTGCCGAATCATCTGCCAGAACCATCGATTCTGATGGTCCCGCAGGCAGCCCCACATCAATAAAGGAGTAAACTAAACGTTTGGCGGCAGTTACATACATGCTTCCGGGGCCGGTTAATTTTACAACTGGCTTAATACTTTCTGTTCCATAAGTAAGGGCTCCAATCGCCTGAGCTCCCCCTACACGGTATACCTCATGGACACCACACTTTTGACAGGCATAAAGAACAGCTGGATCTACTTTGCCTTCAGGTCCGGGAGGTGTGACGACAACCACTCTGGGAACCTGGGCTATTTGAGCTGGAACGGCCAGCATATAAAGCATACTGGGAAAGCTCCCCCTTCCTGAAGGGACATAGAGTCCAACAGAATCAATGGGCGTGGCCCTTTCACCAGCCAGTAACCCTGGCTTTAAACTAAGCATTTCCATGGCCTTTGGCCTTTGGATTTCATGAAATGTTTGTGTGTGATCTATGGCAAAGTCCAATGCCTCTTTGACTGCCTGAGATAGGGATGCATTGGCTTGAATAAACTCTTCTGGTTGTACTTGCAAAGGTAGATGGTCAATGGAAATCTTATCAAACTCATTAGTATAAGAATAAAGGGCTTTGTCTCCTTCTTCTTTAACTCTATCAAGAATCTTTTGGACAGCAGGAATGACTCCCTGAATGTTTGTTTCTGATCTGGATAATAATTTTTGTTTTTCCTGGGGATCAAGGTCCTTCCAGTATCGTAGGGATATTTCCATCTAATGCCTCCTGTGCAAATATCATGCAAGATGATCTAAAATGTATTATGATAGACCTTGCAAGGTCAACGGCGGGTACGTATATAAATGAAGAGAACAATCCCTGATAAAGCCCAATTACTCATTGGAGCCAGCGCCCAAGGAATACAAGCCTGGCAATGTGAATATGATTATTGGTTTACCTATCTGATCAAAGAACTAAATAGCAGTCCTCTCGATATTATCTACAAAGGTAGTACCGTCCTTTGTAAGATTATGGACCTCGTTCCCCGCCTTCCTCGGGATTTGGATATTCTCATCCTCCCTTCCTCTGATAGCTACAGAAGTGATCTTCTGGACGAGAGTCAACAGCGAAAGAAATATTTTACTCAGCTAAAGGAACTTCTTGCCTTTCCTGAATTATCAGATCCTGTTATGGTGCTCGAGGATAGTCAGTATAGACAAGTCCAATATCAGTTCCGTTATCCCTCTTATTTTCAAGGGGCTGATGGGGGAGTCCTGACTCTGGAACTAAGCTTATACCAGGGAGAACCTTGGGAGAAGTATTCTCTAAAGGGACCATTCGATATCGAAGCTATGTCTATTGCCTGTTACAACCATGAACAATCTTTCCTGGATAAGATTAATATTATCAGCCACAGGTATCACCTACTAGCTCAAGGACACAAATGGCCTAGTCCTTTTATTCACCATTATTATGATTTATGGTTTCTTTTACAGAACCCAGTCTACCGCAAACTCCTGGATCAACCTTCTGCACGTTCTTATCTAGACAGTTTATTCAAAGGGAAATACCCTCTGGAGCTCAATAAGAATCCTGCCTTTATGTTGTGGCCTTTTGACTTAATGGATAAAGCCGTTACTTGGTGGCAAGAAGCCTCTCCTCTGTATTTACATGAGATACCTGACTTTTGGGAGCTTATTGGACAGATTTCTCAATGGTTGGGTCCCGCTTCCCAACTGGACTAATATGGATAACAATCATATTCTATAACTATGAATCTACATGAACTAGAACTATTCCTGCATCTATCCCGAACTCTTCATTTTGCCTCTACGAGCCGGGCTTGCCATATAAGCCCCAGCGCTCTAAGCCGGACTATTCAGCGTTTAGAAGAGGAGGTGGGACAGGCCCTTCTCATACGAGACAACCGCACCGCCAAGTTAACAGAAGCAGGAACACAGTTCCGGGACTATGCCCAGACTGTAGTGGAAGATTGGAAGAATCTAAAATACAGGCTAGATAGTGATGAGGACATACTCAAAGGGGATGTCTCCCTTTACTGTACAGTAACAGCCTGTTACAGCATACTACCTGATATTCTGGCTCAATTCCGTTCTCATTACCCTCAGGTTCATATCAATCTGGAAACAGGAGGCGCCTCCTCAGCTCTTCTCAAAACCGCTGCTGGTGAAGTGGATCTATCCATTGCTCCCCTTCCCAAAAAGCTCCCTGAATCTGTTGAAGTTAGAAAAATCATGGAAACCCCTCTTTTATTTATAGCTCCACAGGTGGAATGGCCCTATGAGGACCTGCTTACAACGGATCCCCTGCCATGGGACAGGATTCCCATGATCCTATCAGAGAAGGGGGTAGCCAGACGCCAGACAGATGATTGGTTTAAATCTCAAGGAATAGAACCGAACATTTACGCCCAGGTGGGAGGAAATGAAGCCATTCTGGCTATGGTAGCCTTAGGTTTAGGAGTAGGGGTGGTTCCGCAATTGGTCATTGATAATAGCCCTATGAACACAAAGGTTCGCGTACTTGGAACGTCACCGGAATTAGATTGTTTTGAAGTGGGATTGTGTGTTAACAAAAGCAAACTAAAAAATCCCGCAGTTAAAGCCTTTTGGGAGTTGTAAAATTAAAAATATGGAGTATTATATAGCAAAAATAGGAGAAATAGATGGTTAAAAGATTTTCACTCATGCTAGTAATTGTAAGTCTCGTCTTCATATCATGTAATATGAACTCAGGATCAAGCGATTCCGAAAGCGATAAAGAAGCTGTTATATCAAAGACCAATGAGGCATTGAGCACTATTGATAAATTGGTAGATAGTATCAAAAACTCATCAGATGGAGAAAATGTAAACTATAAAGGGACTATTGAGCAGCTGGACAAACAAGCGGATGAGATCCTCTCAATGGATAATGATAATTATACGGGAAATACCATAAAATCAGTAACACTTGTTGCCCAATTGTATTCAAATGAAAATGTAAAGTCTTGGATTGATGAGTTTTCGGTTACATCAGATTTGGACTTAGAAGACTATAGTGCTAGCGAAATGAGTTCTGGTGTTAGTCGTGCTATCATATCACCAGCAAACGATCAGGAGGAGATTGAAGATTCTATTCTTCCTGCGGTTAATAAAGCCTTAAATCACTTAAATATTGCATGTGATAATATTAATGAAAACACTATTACGGTTAGTTCTTTTCAAATAGATAAAGGAGACTTGCTAGCTTATAGTGGAGTGTTAAAGATAGCTAAAGCTATTATTCAAGCTTCTTTAGTATTAGATTTTAATGCTGTGAATCCAAATGATAAATCAAAAGCTTTGAAATATGAAGATTTAGAAAATTTTGAAAAAATAAATATCTACTTAGCTAACTATAATGATGATACATCAAACTTCTTGGGTTTTTATAATGCAAATTACTTACTTAAGACACGATTAACCTTACTGGAGTCAATTAAAGATTTGAAAGAGGCTGTAAAATATATTAATAATGAGACTGACGATCAGGTTGATGACCTAATTACTCCAGAGATATTATCATCACTAAATGCACTTCTTGATGAGAATAAAAATGCTTTATCAATTCATGATATAGGAGATATAGGTTCAATCGATAAGCTTTTGAATGTGTGTACAGGTCTTGTAGATGGTTCAACAACAGTTAGAATAGGTGGTGATATGAAATTAAAACCGGGAAAAGTATTTGATTTGAAGTCAACACTTTCCAATGGTTTAAGAGACTTTAAGTTGGCTTGGGACTCAGGTAAAGAATCTTTTGTTGCCCCTAGTAATAGTTTTGATTATACATTCGGTGGAATTGTTCAAAGTGGTTTCTTGTCTTCTGATCAATATGTCAGTGCTTTTACTGAACTTATAATACCTTCAACAAATGATAGTCAAACTGAGTAATATTGAATAGTTATTAGACAATAAATCTTGTTGTATATTAAAGCGGAGAATGGATTATGCTCAAATTAGAAATAATTATTCTCTGCTTAATAGCTTTCAGTCCCTGTATATTTAGCGATGACTACATACCTACTGAAACTTTTTTCGTTCAACAAGATATTGTAATACCTTATATTGATAGCCAAGATAACTATTCGTTTATCACATCCAACCAACTAAACTTTTCAATAAATAATAAAAATTGGTTCTCAACTTTTTTTTATAATTGGAATGAAATTGCAGTAACTGAGAATGACTTAATTAAGAACGTTGATTCTACTAAGATTAAATATACTGATGAAAGTATTGGTATATTACTTGGATATACCCTTAATACGGGCATAACCCTTTACGCAGGTGTTGACTTAGATAGTAATTTTTCATTCGGTTCTTCATTCGAGTATAAGGACACTTTTTTTGGTTTTAAGCTAGTTGATTCCATTCAAAATTATAGTTTAGAAATAGATTATCCGGATGATAATTCTTTTGATTTGTCTGGAAGACTGTCAAGAAGAAGTTTTGAATCTAATATCAGCAATGACAAATTTACAATAGAGAATAAAATTTTGTGGGGAGATTTGGAAATTGATGAACCATCATGGAGATCTGGTACAGAATATTGGGCCATCCTATCAGATTTACGAATAGGTGAGACAAATAAATTTATTGGTAGTTTTAAAACATTAAACATAGAAGGTAGTGCTAGTTATAAAGGTTCTAAATATGTAAATTGGGGTGATCACAATCAAATTACATACATACATATTCAACAAACTCATAAATTTAATTCTTTTTTTTGTTTTGGCCCCTTATTAGATGCTCTTATGTTTAATTCGAATGATGATCTATTAATCTCTTCTGTTCCATTTCATCCTCTTGCTGCTTTGTATAGTTTTAAAATAAAAAAACTAAATTGGTCTGGCATTACTATGTTGGGTATCAAAAACTATACTTCGATAATGAATCATATAGAGTTGGAATTAAGTCTATCAACAAGTTTAAGAAATGATGTATTTAGATATGAAAATACAGAATGGGATTATTATCCATTAATTTATCACTACAGAGAGAATAACATTAGTCTTCTTCGTAGCTTTGATTCATTATTTCAGCTTGGCATTGCTTACAATGTAAATAAACACTTTTCCATAAAATATAATCAATTAGTCCCTTTTAGCTTTAGTAATGTAATGTCAACTGTATTTCCTAAAGGATCCTCTTCAAATAATAATGATACCAACACAAACACAAGCTCTGAGATTAAAGACACTGATAGATTTGTTTTTGGTGGAGCAAAGATTAGTGTTTCTTATAGTTACTAAAAAACCGACTCCTGAAGAAGTCGGTCTTGACTGTTTTGGCAGATATATTTATCTGGTAAAAAGCCCTCTTATCGAGAGTAGAATTCAACGACAGACTGTTCATTAGCAACAGTTGGGATATCCTCTCTGAAAGGATCTCTTACAACAGTACCTTTGATGTCGTCTTCTGAGAATTCCAACCAGGAAGGAAGAGATCTAGACACTTTAGTCATGAACTCTCTAGCCATCTTCTGGGTAGATTCTTTTTTCTTCATCTCAATAACATCGCCTGTTCTAACAAGAGCACTAGGAATAGTGTGTCTCTTACCATTGAATACAACGTGACCATGGCTTACCATCTGTCGAGCCTGGCTTCTAGTAGAAGCTAAACCTAATCGGTAAACTACATTGTCCAATCTTTTTTCAAGAAGAATAAGCATGTTGTGACCAGTCTGACCAGGAAGTTTCTTAGCCTTTTTGAATAGGTTAACAAATTGCTTTTCACTTAAACCATAAGCGAATTTAAGCTTCTGCTTTTCCTTGAGCTGTCTACCGTATTCGGAGATTTTCGCTCTTCTTTTCGTCTGTGTACCTGGGGCAGATGGTTTCTTTTTGAGAAGCTTATCATATTTCGCTTGCTCAAAAATATTTGTCCCCAGACGTCGAACTATTTTACCTTTAGCTCTGGTTTTTCGGTTCATTTGAACTCCTCATGACTATGAAGATTATAAATTCATAGCCGACAAATATTTGATGAAGATTCAAGATAGAGAATTTACCATCCTTTGTCAATCTTAAGCTCCCCGGGTCTGATAAAAAGTGAGCTCAAAACAGGCTCCCTTTTCCCGGTTAAGGACACGAATGCTTCCTTCATAGGCTTCTACAATATTTTTTACCATAGATAAGCCCAATCCTGTCGCCCCCTGAGTATCCTTACGACTACTATAAAACCGCTGAAAGATTTTATGCTCTTCTCCTGAAGGAATCCCCGGGCCTTCGTCTGTAATGGTTATTCTGAGACCGTTAGGATTCTTGGTAAATTCCACATAAATCTTACCTCCTTCAGGAGAATAACTTAGGGCATTCCCTAATAGGTTGGAAAATATCCTATGAATCAAGTCCTCCTGACCATAGAGGAGGTAATCCTCATTCTCCTGTTTTGACAGGACCAACTGACAATCAGGACGAATCAAATTGTAACTGGGCCATAGTTCTTCCAGAAATTGGTCCAGTCTGATAGGAGTCCTTTGTTCTGTTTCAAGTATTTTATCAACTCTGCTATAATCCTGAAGGGCTTCAGTCAACCGGGTAAGGCGCTTCAGATTCTGTTCAATCAATCCCTGAAGTTTGACCTGATTATCACCAGTGGTTTGGGGTAATAACTCAACAGCCGATTTGATACCTGCCAGAGGATTTTTAAACTCATGGTTCACGTCTGCACCAAAGGATTCTACAAATTGTACATGCTTCTCTAAACGATTCCTTAAATCTTCCAGGGACCTGGATAGCTTGCCCACTTCATCCTTTAACAAGAATTGAGAGAACTTACCCCGGATGGAACCACGGGCTGGAATAATAGAAGCCGCCTCGTGGGTTAACTTAGTCAAAGGTTTTGTGATCGTTAAGGCTGAGATGGCCGTCAAAAGAAAGGCCACAAGACTACTCAAGAGAATGATCTTAAAAAGGTCCAGCCGTAATTCATAAAGATTTTGAAGGATACGGTAGGTAGATTGGCTGGCTAAGACCACAGCGGCAACCTGATCTCCTTCCCAAATAGGCAAAGCTGTATATAAGGTAACCGATTGCTGGCCCCCCCCACTCAAACGGGTTACAGCCCCATATTGGCCTTCCAATGCAGTTCGTATCTCCCAACCATCATATAAACCGGTTGAGGAATAATAGCTTTCTGTGTCGACAGGCAAAGGAGCTGTGAAGATGCGGCGATAGATTTTGATAGGCATAAGGGCTAAACGATAGAGAAAGCTATCCCTGCTGTCATCTTCTTCCTCGTCTATACTGCTATATTTCCGTCCCTTAGTCAGAGGAGTATGTTTTGGTTCGTATAAGGTACTGCTATCAACAATGAGTTTTTTAGATAGAGATATGATACGAAGCCTGGTTTCTGTGGCCCCTTCCAAATTGGTCAGTATCTGTTTTGCCCTGTCAGGCAGAGTCTTCCCTGTATCTTTTAGGCTAGCGCCAATAAGTCTAGCCTGCTGTACCATGGATTTCTCCTGTACTTCTAAAAGCTGCTTTTCATAAAGATCCAAATAAATAAAGGAAGCAATGGGAAGGAACACAAGGAGCAGATTAAAGAGAAGGATACGTTGGCTTAGACTGCTAAGGGGTGTTCTTAAAGCGGTAACCCAGACCATAAACCGTTTGAATCTGTTCACTATCCCCTCCTGCCTGTTCAATTTTACGTCTGATCCGTTTGATATGGGTATCGATGGTACGGGAACTAACAAAAGTATCCATCCCGTAGATGAGTTCCATTAATTGATCCCTTGTCCACACACGGGAGGGTTCCAGGGCTAACTTATGAAGGAGATTGAATTCTGTGACTGTTAAATCCAATAGATCAGCATTCCAAAAAGCCTGATAGGAGGTTTTATCCAGGGTAAGATCACCTCTTTTAAGCTTTTCCTCTGTGTTAGCTGTTTGATCAATACGTCTTAAAAGTACTTTAACCCGCACCATGAGCTCCCTTAAACTAAAAGGCTTACATAGATAATCATCTCCCCCAAGCTCAAGTCCCAATATTCTGTCGATTTCTTCTGTTTTACTAGATAGAAAAAGAACAGGCACTCCCTGGTCAATAGAACGAAGGCGACGGCATAATTCCAGACCATCCATATAGGGCATGGATACATCCAGAATGATAAGATCAGGTCTTTTCTCACAAAAGACCTGCCAGGCCAGTTTTCCATTCTCATAGGTTTGGACCTCAAAGCCTTCCTGTTCCAAAGCCATCTTCAAGGTTTCTCTAAGACTTAATTCATCATCAACAACGGCTACTGTCATGGTGGTATCATAATTCAAAACGGATAAACCCTCCATCCACTGCTAACAAACTTCACAATATTGCCACAATTTGGTCAAGCTCCTGACATTTGGACCCATTAGCTTTGGATTATCAAAAGTCCTTAAAGGAGTATCCCATGACAATCGAGGATAAAACAAAAAAACATTTAGGTTTACTGATAAAAGCATCCATTTTATTAGTGTTGGCTTTGTTAATTCTCATTCCTATTTACAATGTGAAGAGATTATTAAGAGAACGGGAAGAAAGAGCCTCTCGTACTACATCACAAGTTATCAATCAATGGGGGGGGCGCCAGTATATCATGGGTCCCGTTTTAGCCGTCCCTTTTCGTTTCACAAGAGATATAGAAGAGGATAAGAAGATCGTTACCAAAATCTACAAAGGGGTAAAATACTTTCTTCCCAGTGAGTTGGTTTTGGATACAGACACAGAGTCTGTAGAACGACATAAGGGAATATTTACCATCCCCCTGTACAAAAGCCAGTTAGGGATTCATGGGCACTTTGATAAGCTAAGCTTTCAAGAAAACAGGGGTGATAACCTTCAAATCCTATGGGATCAAGCCAAAATCAATATTGAAGTAGCCAGTACTATAGGATTGTCCCAAACCTTAAAGCTTCAATGGAATGGCTCCACTACAGAGTTTTTCCGGGATTTATCCGGTAATGATATTATGTCTGATCCGCTGGGTGCCCCCTTAGGGGCGAATCCTAGGGAAGGTGGTGATTTTAGTATCGACTTAAATCTGAAAGGGGGAGAATCCCTGGAATTCTATCCCTTAGGTAAGGAAGTAAAACTCAGTCTCAATTCGGATTGGTCTAGTCCTCAATTTACAGGTACCTTCTTACCTGATGATTATGTCATCAATGAAAAAGGAACAACAGCCTCTTGGTCCATGGGGGCTTATAACGTTAACTTTCCCCAAAGCTGGTATGCCGGGGATATTGATAAGAATCTTGTCTACGAAAGCAGATTTGGAGTAGAGTTTACCGAGGTCATTGATCAGTATTTCCAGGTGCATAGGGCTTTAAAATATGCTTTCCTATTCGTTTTTATGCCTTTTATCGCCCTCTTCCTCATGGAGATTATCTTCAAACATCCCTTACATACTGTTCAGTATCTCTTTATTGGTTTAGGAACGGCTTTTTTCTTTCTCCTACTTCTGACTTTGTCAGAGCATCTTGATTTCTGGTTATCCTATGGCTTGTCCGGATTAGGCACATCCCTTTTAATTTACTTTTATGGAAGGGCTATTTTACCAAACCAAGCCTCCCAATTGAGTCTGTTAGGCTTATTGATACTGTTATATGCCTATCTATTCTTATCGCTCCAATCAGAAGATTATGCTCTACTCATAGGGTCTTTAGGTTTATTCGGCCTCTTTAGTGCGGTTATGATAGGAACCAGAAAGTTAGATTGGAATGAAGTAGGTATGTATGCTCAACCCCATAAGAGAAAGGACGAAACTGAAGAAGAGGAATAGAATATCCCTTCCTGCCCAGGGGGCTTCGTTAAGCGTTCGATGATCGCTATAGGATCGGGTCAGAAAGGCATCGCCCAGATGATCCGCTAAAACAAAGGTTCTAATCATCAAAGGAGCTAAGGAATAACGGATCATACTAAAGGGGGAGGCTTTATAACCTCTCAACAAGGCTCCCTCTCTTTGCTTTCTATATTCCTGTTCTAATAAGGGAATGGCCCTAATGGACAAGGATATTAATGTACTTATTCTCGTTTTTATAACAGCAGGAAGGAACCAAAGAAGTTGGATGACTCCTTTCTGCATATCCTCTGGAGAGGTGGTTTTAACAAGCCATTGTCCCCACAATAGCAATTGAAGAAAGGTGCAAACATTATCCAATCCCTGATTCAGGACGGGATAGTTTAGTACCCTTTTAGCCCAAAAGGGAGCCATAGCCAAAAGCAGCGCCAGTATTATGGTCGTTTTGCTTAACAGCTTTGTTCTGATCTTCATTATCCTGCTCAGAAGGGTCATGAGAAGTAAGAGAATGGCTGTTTCAACACCCTGCAATTGATAATACCCGAAGGACAGGATAATTAAGCCCATGATTTTGGGAGCCGCCTGTATGCGATGGAGTAGGGTCGTCCCTGTCTGATAGGAGAACATGTTTAATCCAACCAAGATAGACTCTCTTTGGGTCTGATATGGTAATCATAGGGAGGATGAATATCCCATTGTCTGAGATCAGGAAGGGTTTCAAGGGGCTCATCATAAACAAGCCTACCCTGATGAAGAATGATGAGCCTATCTGACAGGGCCAGGAACTTTTCCAGATCATGACTGATGATAAGGATCGTTCTTCCTTCTTCCTTTAATTGTTGCAGAATCCTTAGCAGTTCTCCTACTCCCGAATAGTCCAAGCCCGTGAAGGGTTCGTCCAGGATAATGACTTCAGGATCCATTACAAGAACCGATGCAAGGGTTAGTCTTTTCTTTTCTCCCCCGGAGAGAAACTGGGTATTTCTGTCTTTTTTATGGGAAAGTCCTACCTGGTGAAGCGCTTTTTCTACCTTTTTAGGAATGACTTCTTTTTTTTCCTTCCTGTTACGAAGACCAAAAGCCACTTCCTCCTCCAGAAAGGGGGCTACAATCTGATGATCCGGGTTCTGGAACACAATACCGATAGCTTGTCTTACGGTCTTAATGTCCTTATGAATGTTTTGATTTTTGTAGGTAATATATCCTTCTGTAGGAAGTTCCAGACCAACCAAGTGCCTCATTAAGAGGGTCTTGCCAGAGCCATTGGCTCCGGACAAGGTAATGAACTGGCCTTCCGCCAGAGATAGAGTAATATCTTTAAGACCCCAATGGGAGTTCTCAAATTGATGACTGAGTTTATGAATGTTTATGATGTTTGGCATGACGTGATACTTTCGGTAATAAACTTCCCAGGGAAACATAGAGGATCTGAGCTAAGAGGGCCGCCAATAGGGCTTTGACTACATCTCCTGCCATATAGGGAATCATCGACTCGGCCGCTTTCTCTAGATCATTCATTCCTGTGACATTATTCAGCCAGGGAATCCCAATAGCATAAAGACTGACAGCTCCCAGAATCATGGCAATCAAATCTCTCAAGAAAGATCTTTTTGTCCCGATCACCACAAGCCCAACCACAAATGGTGCTAAGAGGTAGCCGAACAGGAAGCCTCCTGTAGGTCCCAGGAAACGGGCTACACCTGATGTGGCCCCTGCAAAGACAGGTAAGCCAATAATACCTAAAAGCAGGTATAATCCCATACTAACCACCCCCCAAAGGGGCCCTAAAAGTAAGCCGCTCATGAGGACAAACATGTTAGCCAGTACGAAGGGAACAGGCCCAACAGGTACGGTTATATAAGAACCTACAGCTGTCAAAGCGGCAAACAGGGCCGCTAAAATAGACAGTTTTAATGAATCATTTCGTTTCATGATCCCTCCTTTATAACTAAAGAGCCCCCCAGGAGCTCTCTTGTGTCGCCATTTATATCTATAAGAGCCTGTCCCAGGGGACCAACCCCCAGGAAGCGGCCTTCATAACTCATTCTATCTACATAAAGGACTTCTTTGTTCATATGGGAACAACGTTGATTCCATAAGTCGGGAATAGGTCCCTTCTCCAGTTGGGATTCATAGATTAACCATCGCTCATTAAAGCTGTTATATAATTCCTTGCGAGAGGGGAGGTTCCCATGATCTTTAAGGCAAGTCGCTCCTGGGGTCTCTGAGGGGGCATATTGTCTATTGATTCCTATGCCAATATTGCTGAAGAGGATTTGATCCCCCCTTATATAGTGGTCAACTAGAATACCTCCCAGTTTTAAACCCTCCAGATGAAAATCATTAGGCCATTTGAGCCCGATCGATAGGTCCATCAGCTGTTCGATCCCTTCTGCCATAGCCAGGGAAGCTCCCATGAGGATGAGATTGGCTTTATGCGCGGCCAGAGGGATTCTGTTGATTTGGGTCAAGTATAGGTTCCCTTCTGGACTCTCCCAATGCTTGTCCCGCCGGCCAATGCCCTCTTCCTGAATCTCTGCAAACACAACACTGTGATGAGGATGACCTTTTATGGCCAGATCTCTGGCTATATTCATGGTTGTACTGATCTGGGAGAAAGTATGAACCTTGTCTTCTTCCCCGGGAAAATCGTAACTGCTTAAGGTATCTTTTTGTTCTTCCAGATAATAACCCTTCTTGGAGGAACGAATAGGATAGCCCATTTCCTTGAGGGACTTGATGTGTTTCCAGGCCGCCACCCGGCTAATCCCCAGCTGTTCTGCCAGGGTTTCACCGGATAAAGCTTCCTTGCTTTCTTGTAGGATTTGCAGGATAAGTGTTTTGTTGTTAACCATTATTGTTTTAGAGGTTAACGAATTCGTTTTGGACTGTCAATCCTCTTTGGCTTTTGTCACCCCTGTCTCTGGATCAACATCCTCTTTCAAGGTTTTATAGACAGATATTGCCTTAGTCAAATCCTGAATATTGCTACTGGATTCCATGTTTTTATCTCTGATTTGTACCATGGACTCATGAATTTCTCTAACCCCTTGTTCTATCTCTCTTAGCCCTAAACCAGCTTCCTGGGTAATTCCTTCTAGCTGAGTTATTCCGTTTTTGATTGTCATGCTCTGTGTTTCAATGGAATTGGTTTCCTCTGTGATCCCTTCAATGATGTTCTGGCTGGTAGTCGCAGTCTGCAGGATGTTGCGACTTCCAGAGTATAATTCCTTCATATTGGAATTGATCTCTTCCAGGGCCTGGGTAAAGATGGACATTTCTTCATAAATAGACTGAAAGCTATCTGTACTTATCTGACTAAATTCAAGGGCCTGTTTGATCTTGGTTGTCACATTTCTAAGGGAATCATCAATCATGGAAGCATTTTCTGTAGTAGACTCGGCCAGGGTTCTGATTTCCTCTGCTACCACAGCAAAACCTTTACCTGCTTCTCCTGCATGGGCTGATTCGATAGCAGCATTCATACTGAGTACATTCGTTTGCTGGGCTATTGCATCAATGATGGTAATGATCTCCAGCATATTATCGATTTCCTGATTGATATTTTTAATAGACATAAAAGTATGTTCTATCTTTTCTCCCCCTTCTCTGACGGTCTCCCGTAGAATGAGGGCACCCTGTTTACGTTCTTCTGTCAATTTGGACACAGACTGAATGGAGGCATTCATTTCTTCAACAGCACTGGATGTATCCTGAATGGCTTCCTTTTGCTGTATTGTTTGTTTGCTTAAGCCCTCTACGTTATCTACAATGTAAGACAAACTGCCTGTTGTTTCCGATACGGTTCTGGTAATGACTTGAAAGTTCTTGTTCAGTGTTTCTATGTTCTTGGATATCTGTTCAATGGCCACAGTAGACTCATGACTGGCGGAAGATATCTCCGAACTTTCCTCACTAATGCTGACCCCTGTACCCTGGACGTGGCTGAAGAAATCATTAAGATCAATGATTATCTGGTTCAAGTATTGTCCTAATTGAGAGATTTCATCTCTACCATTAATAATGGTTGTGTGGCTTAGGTCCTGATCCGCCACCTTCTGTACGGCTTCACTCATGTCTTTAACACGTTTCGTAATACGTGATGAAAAGAGGAAGGTAAAGATGAATATGATCCCAATGACCACTACACTAATGATGTTTGCCAAAAGAGAATCTCTCTTTTGGGTTTCTTCAATCTCATGGGTGATCCTATTGCTAAGGGCACTGATATTGGCGATGGATCCATCCAGGGATTGATTCAATGAGGCTACATCTGAAGCTAATTTGTTTAAAAACTCCTGACTCTCCCAATTGTTCTGTTTTCCTAACAGGACCAATCCATATAAGGAATGGTCTGCCATATAATCAACAGCCTCTGTGCCCCCTATTTTTAGTAATTCACTATTAAGATTATCTATCTTTTTTTCATAAGGGATCCATGTGGAATTGATTTTATCCAGGACCTCTCCCAGTTCTGAGGATAAGCCATTGAGCTGAATTCCCAGTTGGAGTGCTTTAATTCCATTAGCCACATTTTGTCTACTCTCCTCAAAGCGCCCCTTCGTAAGGGCCAATCCTTTGTCGGAGTAATTCATTATTAGTAGAGATTGTTGAAGCTCTTTCCAGGTGATGAGAGATTCTAATGTTTTAAGCTGGATATCATGTATGGCATTGGTCTGATCTCTGCTTACTTTGTTGATAAGCATCATGAAAACAAATCCGCCAATCACTAACAACAATACTAAGAGAAACTTTAGTCTTATCTTCATATATATAATTATGCATAAGTGGGTCAGCAATAACAAGATTGATAAATTGACTAATTAACAAAATCTCCATTACACTAGATTTATGAATATGCGATTGACCACTCCCGGGGACTATCCCTGGATCATCAACTGTGTCGCTTCCCGGGAATTTTGTGTGCAATGGAGTGGTACTAATTATACCTATCCCCTTACTATAGGTCAGTTGGAAGAGGCCGTCACAAAAGGTCAAACCACAGAGGAGGCGCATTTCTACACTCTTGAAGAAGAGGGGAAGCCTGTAGGGCATATCAAGTTAAGGATCGACAGGGATAATCAAATGGTTCACCTGGGCACAGTTCTGGTTGATCCTCATAAAAGAGGTCAAGGTATCGGAACTCTTCTCGTTAAAAAGGCTTTGGTCATCGCCTTTGGTCAGTATAAGGCTCATCGGGTAGAACTGGGTGTTTTTGCCTTTAATAAGGGAGCCTTGCGTGCCTATGAAAAGGCAGGATTCCAGGTCGAAGGACTCCTTCGTGATATTAAAAAAATGGGGGACCAGTTCTGGTCATTATACCTTATGAGCATTCTTGAAGATGAATATAAGGCTGAAAGGGAATAAATGCTTAGACCAAATGGGCAAAATGCTTAGACCAAATATCTGGTTTGCTTACAAGCATTTCTAGAGAATCTACAAACCATTAACAATATTAAGAGGGCGTTGTCCTTTCTGAACCCGTATTATATTGGACCATACACCCTGGTGTGCTCTTTTAAAGACACTAGTAGTGGTTCCTCCAATATGGGGGGACAAGAGCAATTTGTAATCGAAAGCTTCTCCTAAGTTCAGAAGAGGATTGTCATCCTGTACCGGTTCAGGGGCTAATGTATCCAGTCCTGCTCCTCCGATGTGTCCTTCTATCAATGCTTCACAGAGATCTTCCTGCTGAACCAATTCTCCCCGTGCTGTATTGATCAACAGAGCTCCCTTCTTCATTTTATAAAGGAAATCCTTATTCACCATTTGATTGGTTGTTTTGTTCGCGGGTAGGTGTAGACTGACAATATCCGATTCCTGCAGTAGCTCATCAAGCTCTTTATATTCAGCCCCGTAGTGATCTAAGTCCTCTGGCTTATGTCTGGAGTAGCATAGTATAGAGCATCCAAAGGCCTTGAGGAGCAGGGCTGTTTTCCTGGCAATGGCACCAAAACCAATGAGGCCTACTACAGAATCTCCTAACTCAGGTATTCCTTCCATAATGAAGCGTCCCTTCGTCTGGATTTGCTGACCATTTTTTACCAAGTGATCCCCTTCTTTAAGGCGTCGCTGAAGGGCCAATATGAGTAAGATTGTCTGTTCTGCGACAGCTTTGGCATTAACCCCTGCATTATTACAAAGGTAGACTCCCTGTTTAGCGGCGGCTTCTCCGTCTATTCCATTATATCCCACACCCTCTGCATGGATGATCTTGAGTTTGTTCAAGCCCTGAATGAGTTTTGCCGGAACCTGGGCGATGGAATCTGCGAAGAGGGCCTGGGCTTCCCTTGCCGTACTAAGGATCTCATCAATGGGATCTGTTATGTCTTTGAATATAAGTTCGAAATCCTTAGGAAGGGTTGTGAGGTCATAGTATTTTCTAACCCTGTCTTCGGATGTCATAATGAGTATCTTCATTGTAAGCTCCTTACTGCTGGGGGTATCGTCCTATTCTAGGGGAAAAATCCTTCCCATGAAAGGAAAATAATGTAAAACTCAGAAGCGGAGGTTTATTGTGAAAATTTCTCTTATGGCAGCGGTTTCTGAAAATGGAATCATAGGTTCTGATCTGGATATCCCCTGGAAAGTGAAGGGGGAGCAGTTGCTTTTTAAAGCCATTACCTACAATCAGTGGATTGTGGTAGGACGTAAAACATTTGAATCAATGGGTAAACTCCCTAATCGCCATTATGCTGTGATAAGTAGAACAGTAACTTCCTCTGAAGAAGCTGATGTTATCTTTTTCCCATCTATTGAAGAGGCGATTACAGAACTGGAAACTAAAACTGATCATGTGATTGTCTCCGGTGGAGGACAGATCTACCAGGCTTTTCTTCCCTATGCTGATACGATTCACAGGTCAATCGTTCATACCCGGGTGGAGGGGAATGTGGGCTTTCCTGATATTCCTGATTGTTTCCACAGGGTCTTTGAACAGAAGTTTCATTCTAATATCGATTATACTTATCAAATCTGGATCAAATAAGGACTTGCGAACTAAAGGGGTTGGGGATAATCTTTAAGCATCAATATAAAAAGGATGGTAAAGAAGTATGAGCTTAGATAGATATGGAACTTTGAAGGGTAAGGTTATTGAGTATAAGTTGGGTACTGGTGACAATCCCCATTTTCAAATTCTCATTAATGATGAGACTGATCTCCATCGTATTGCTGTCAATGTGAAATCTCAAGCTACCCCATCGGAAGTCCTTTATATTATTGACGATGATTTTAATCATCCGATTATCGAGGTCATTAAAGATTTTAATTATGGCTTTCACCCTCTTGACCGGGGACTTGATTATATTAGGGGTAATCTTTTTGATCCCGAAAAGATTGTCCCCCTTCCTTTTAATATTCCGGGACCTGACAATGATTTGAATGAGAAAATCCAGAATCTTGTTAATAAGGTTCAATCAGAGGAAGGGGATGTGTATGCTTTCGGCCAGAAGTGGGGGCCGGAGAAAGACAAACGGGATAAGTATTTTGGATTCAAACCGGGTAACGGCATCCATGATATTCATATGAATCAAGGTAACTTTGGTCGGTGGATGTCTGATAATGGTGTTTATCAGGATGGGGGATTGCTTTTTTACCTACCCCAGTCCCATAAATGGGCCGCTGTATTCTTAGCCTTTCAATCACAAACTTGGCATACTGATGAGATTAGTGGCAATCCTTTGGCAGATAATGAATACCATGATCAGTTCAGCTTTGGTTCTGTTAAAATTATGGCTGCCTTGATTAATCCTTTAGGGGCGGATCAGGGAAAGGAAAGAATACTCCTGTTCAACCCCACAGCCCAATCTATAAATCTGAATGGTTGGTCTTTATTGGATCAATCAAAAAATAAATACTACCTGGCACATGAGTCCCTGGCCTCCGGTGCTGTATTGGACATCACACTTCCGGCAGATTCTATCTATCTGGGGAATTCCGGGGGACTCATCACTTTATTGAACAAGGAAGGAATCAAGATTCATGGTGTCAAATACGCCAGGAATGATATTCCTTCCAGTGGATCTTATCTGGTTTTTTGATGGGCATAATCTTCTGGATCAATAGATCTACGGTAGAGAGTGCCTAAGCCTTTGGCTGATATGGTAAGAATGTCATCGTAGGAGCCTTTCTGAATGTTTTTATAAATCTGGACTGGCTCTTCACTATCTATAATGGCTCCACTGCCGAAGTAGGCCTTAAGAGGGGTCAGTCTTAAATCGATGGACTGATCATTTTTGACGATGGCTGTCCATTGTCCATGTTGACTCAGGAGGGATGTTTCTTCTATTTCATAACTCTCAGGATAGTAGTATTCATAAGTTCCATCAGGATAGATGTAGTATCTTTTCCCCATACCATCAGAAGTCATTGTTGGCGCTACATAATAAAATCCAACCAGAAAGCGGGCTTTCACTGGTATCCTGCTATACCCTTTGATCCAATCATTGGTTTTTGTATCAAGGGCTCTAAGGTTTTCTAAGTCCTTATCTTCCAGCGCATGGTCATAATGATCATAACCTGCTTCAAAGGCTCGGTAGAGGTATTCACGAGCCTGGATCACATAACGCTGGACATCCTCCTCATTACTCATGTAAAGGGACACACTGCAACTGGCATTGTACCAGGCATAATCAGACCTATAGTAATGAGAATCTCCTGCACTAATATAGGGATAAATAGCATCCCCATAGCGACCGGTATCATATAATACATCTCCTAATAGATAATAAACATCAGGATGGGAATCACTCATAAGTAGATCCACAAGCAGATTTTCAGCCTTTTGATATTGTCTGTTATTGTAAAAATCAAGAGCCTTTTTATAGCTATCAATACCAGGGTAATCCGATTTCATCGGGGAAGAATAGGATTGTGCCCATTTGATAGCCTCTGTGGAAAAGGGGAAATCAAACTTTGGATTAGCTTGAGAATAGAGGGAATACATAGTTAGGAATGTTAGTACATATAAGGAAAATAGTTTTTTCATTTCTTTAGAGCTCCTACTAATAAACATTATTAATAGAACAGATTATACAACGCTCTTAGGATTCTCATCAACATTGACTAAGAATGACCTAAAGGCTAATATTTATTTCATTATGAGTGATAGAACATTTAAAGCTTATCTCGTTGAAGAACAGGCGGGACAGTATAAGGGAACGTTAGTGGAACGTTCTCTTTCCGATCTTCCAGAGGGAGATCTTCTTATCAAAGTCCACTATTCTTCCTTAAATTATAAAGACGCCCTATCCAATATTGGAAACAAAGGGGTTACCAGAAGTTATCCTCATACTCCGGGGATTGATGCTTCCGGGGTCGTTGTCTCTTCAAACAATAATGATGCTTTTAAATCAGGAGATCAGGTTATTGTTACAGGTTATGATTTGGGTATGAATTGTCCAGGAGGTTTTGGGGAATACATTCAAGTTCCCGCCCATTGGGCTGTGCCTTTACCTGAAGGTATGTCCTTAGAGGATGCTATGGCTTGGGGGACTGCTGGTTTAACAGCTGCTATGGCCGTGAATAAGGTTATCAGTGTTATTCCTCCTACTTTAGGTCCGGTTGTGGTAACAGGCTCTACAGGAGGCGTGGGATCCGTAGCCATCAGATTGCTAAAGAAATTGGGATATGAAGTACATGCTGTAACTGGTAAAACCGATCAAGATTCTTTTCTTCATAGTCTGGGTGCTACCTCTATAGTAAAACGCCAGGAATGGGAATCTTCTCCTTCAAGGGTGTTGAATAAAAGTATTTATGCAGGAGCTATTGATACGTTAGGTGGTCCTGTATTAGAGAATATCCTTACTTCCATCAAAGCACAGGGGGCTGTCTCCTTATGCGGTAATGCTTCCTCTGGTGACCTTCATACCAGTGTTTATCCCTTTATATTAAGGGGTGTGTCCTTATTCGGTATCGATTCACAAAATTGTCCTGATGAGCTTAGACGCTATCTTTGGACAAAAATGGCCGATGAATGGCGCCTTGAAGATAGGGATGGTTCTTATCGTATTATTGAGCCAACCCAATTAGGAGAGGAACTAGATCGTATGATCAAAGGAAATTCCTTGGGACGAAGTGTCCTTAAGTGGTAATTGATAAGCTGAGATTATGATCTCAGCTTTTTTTATTTGGAGGTGCTATGATTAAGTTTGCTGTAATTGGTGAGTATCAGGATGATAATCAGACCCATATCCTACTCGAAAAATCACTGGAAGAGATGTCTTCCTCTTTGGGAAAAACAGCCCAGATTGATTGGATTGATACAAAATTACTTGATGAAGAAGGTTCTTCCATACTTTTGCCCTACCATGGTATTTGGAGTGCTCCTGGTAGTCCCTTTCATAGTCTGGAAGGCGCTATCAGTGGTATTCGTTATGCCCGGGAAAACCTTATTCCTCATTTAGGTACCTGTGCTGGTTTCCAGCATTCTGTTATAGAGATAGCCAGGAACTTACTAGGTTATACTGAAGCTCAACACGAAGAATATGATCATGAATCCTCTGTGTTATTCATTAGCAAGTTACAATGTTCCTTAAAAGGTAAGACCATGACTGTCCATATTAAAAAAGGAAGTCAGGCTTTTGCTCTCTATGGGAAGGCCCTAGCCGATGAAGACTATTATTGTAACTTTGGAATAAACCCTGATTTCAGACCTCGGTTGAATCATCCTGATGTCTTAATAAGCGGTGTCGATGATGATAATGAGATCCGAATACTGGAATTGGGAGATCATCCTTTTTTTATATCCACTTTATTTGTCCCCCAATCGAGATGGACACTGGAACATCCCCATCCCCTAATAAAAGGTTTTGTCGAAGCAGCCAGTGTCATGGCAGAGTAAGGACTACTTACGATCAATCGCCTTTTGATTGAACCTTTCATCTTCCTTAAGGAGAGTCTGGTAATCAGACTCTCTCACTAGTCGTCCCTGATCAAACAATAGAATTTTATGAGTCTGAGCCAGGGTTTTGACATTATGGGCTATCATAATAATAGTCATACCTGTTTCTGATTGATATTCCAATAAACGGGACATGATTGATTCTTCTGTCTTGGCATCCAGGGCTGAGGTACATTCATCCATAAGAAGGATTTGGGGATTAAGGTAGATGGCCCGGGCTATGCCTATTCTCTGTCGTTCTCCTCCTGAAAGGGAGTAGCCTTTTTCTCCTAGTATGGTATCTCTGCCTCTTGGTAGTTTTTCTATAACAGGTGTTAGATTGGCTATATGGCAGGCTTTATCAAAGAGAAGGGGATCGAAATTCCTCCCCATGGTTACATTTTCCACTAAGGATATGGCAAACAATTCTGTTTCCTGTAGGACAATGGATATATTTTTGGTTAGTTCTTCCTGTTTTATCTGTGTTAGATCTAACGCATCATAATGGATCTGACCTTGATTAGGATGATATAAACCGAGTAGAAGCTTAAAGATGGTTGATTTTCCAGATCCTGATTCTCCAGCCATTCCAATAATCTGTCCTTGATTAATCCCGAAGGTGATATCCTTGAGGATTGTTTTGTCTTGATAGGCAAATTGGACTTTGTTGAATTGGATAGATTCAAGCTTAGGGGGGAAATGTTCCTCTCCTGTCTTTAAAGTGTTTTCCGTCCAGAAGATATTCATCATTCGTCCCAGGTTAGACTTTTGTTCTATCATCAGTTGAAATTGGTTGGTAAAGCGAGTGGCTCCTTCCCTCAGGCGGGCAAAATACATGGTGTAGGTCGTAACCAAGCCAATGGATAAACGCTGATTGATCACGAGATAACCTACGAAGAATAGGAACATTCCCCAACTAATGGCATTATGCCATTGAACGGCCTGCCATTTGATTACTCCTAATCGTACCCGATCCTGGGAAAACTTCTGAGTCAGCTGTTCTTTATCGTTGATTTGTTTTGATAATTCCTGTCCAGCCCCTAAAGCTTTTACTGAGGTTATATTACTGGCCCCTTCAACAAAACGGCCTGAGGCGTTTTCCATTGCTTTGTTAATGGTATCACTGAGTAAGGATATTTTTCGATCAAAATAGAGTTCTGTCATTACGAGGACAACAAAGTAGTAGATAAAGAATATTGCAAATATGGGGCTTAGTAAGACACAGGTGACCAGGACAATGAGGAATGAGCTGAATGTGGGGAATATCACATTCATGAGATCGATAACCCATTGCCGGATAGCTTCACTTCCTGTGATGAGACGCTGGGCTTTATTCCCTGTTGACTCCTGTTGATGCCAGGATAGGCTAAAGTCTACTAATTTTTGAAAGCCCCAGGTCTTGGCTCGATACCGGGCGTTGACACTAATGATTTCGATCTGCTTTTTACACTCTAATCTTATAAAGGCGAATATCCCCGTAGCAATAGCCAGGAATAGGGCATAGTATATTAAGGGATTCATGGAATCACCCTGGTGATAGTTTGTTAAGAAATTAACTACACGTCCAATAATGTAAGGGGGCAGGGATTCACTCAAGAGTACAATGTTGAGAATAATGGCAAAGGTTATGAACTTTTTCCTGTCTCCGTAGAAAAAATACCATATGGCTCTGGGCAAGTCTTTGAAGCGAAAATCCATGGCAGCTATCTCCTTAGCGGGCATTATAGCCTTTGCTTTTTAATTACGCAAATTTATAGAACAGTTGATTTTCTTTATTTGTGTATGTATTTTTTTTCCATAAAATAAACTTCTTACAGGGAGTAAGGATATGTTGCAAGATCAACTAACTATTAAAGCTCAAGAAGCCTTATCACAAGCAGGATCAATAGCTCAGGAAAATCATCAATCTTCTGTTGATCCTGAACACTTGTTATTAGCCTTATTAAAACAAAAGGAAGGGATCATTCCTCCTTTGATGGCCAAATTGGGAGCTAATAAAAGTCTTCTTGAGGAGGAAGTTCTTAAATCTATTCATCAGAAGCCTACCGTTCATGGTGACTCTATTAATATTCATACCTCAGAAGCTATTCATAAGGTTTTACGTTTAGCGGAAAAGGAATCTTCTTCTCTTAAGGATGAATACATATCTACAGAACATCTATTCATCGGCTTGATGGAAGTCTCTGAAGGCATTAAAAATCTCCTCAAACTCAATGGTATCACCAGAGATACGGTGATGCAGGGATTACAACAGGTGAGAGGTAATCAGCGGGTTGTGGATCAGAACCCTGAGAATAAATACCAGGTATTGGATAAGTACTGTCGGGACCTTACGGCTTTAGCCAGGAGGGAAAAGCTTGATCCGGTTATTGGTCGGGATGAAGAAATTCGTCGTGTCGTTCAAGTTCTGTCACGGAGAACCAAGAATAATCCTGTCCTTATTGGAGAGCCTGGTGTCGGAAAGACCGCCATTGTGGAAGGTCTAGCCCGAAGGATCGTCGCTGGTGATGTTCCAGAATCCTTGCGCAGTAAAAAAGTTCTCGCTCTGGATATGGGTGCTCTTATTGCAGGGGCCAAGTTCCGGGGGGAATTCGAAGAAAGGCTTAAGGCTGTCATTCATGAAGTGACAGAATCTGATGGATCCATCATTCTTTTCATTGATGAACTTCACACCATGGTGGGGGCAGGAGCTGCAGAAGGGTCAACTGATGCCTCTAACTTGCTAAAACCGGCTCTAGCCAGAGGGGAGATCCATACTATCGGGGCAACCACTCTTGATGAGTATCGTCAGTATATTGAAAAGGATCCTGCTTTAGAAAGGCGTTTTCAACAGGTCTATACACCTGAACCAAGCGTTGAAGATACGATTACCATCCTGAGAGGGTTAAGCGAACGTTATGAAGTTCACCACGGGGTTCGTATTAAAGATGAAGCTCTTGTTGCGGCAGCCACTTTATCTGACCGCTACATTACAAACAGGTTTTTGCCGGATAAGGCTATTGATTTAATGGATGAAGCAGCCAGTCGTATTAAAATGGAGATCGAAAGCCAGCCTGTGGCCCTGGATAAGCTGGAAAGAAAGATCCTTCAATTAGGAATTGAAAAACAGGCTTTATCCCGTGAGGACGATCCAGCTAGCAAGGAACGTTTGGAAAATGTGAATAAGGAACTATCTGAAATCAACCATGAAAGGGATGCCCTTCGTCTGAAATGGGACAATGAAAGAGGTGTTATTCAGGAGATTCAGAACCTAAAGCAAAACCTGGAAACCTTAAGAGCTGATGAGTCCAGATATGAAAGAGACGGGAATCTTCAAAAAGCAGCTGAGGTGAAACATGGTTTGCTTCCTCAAGCTATAAAGGCTTTGGAGGATAAGTCTGTCCAGCTGGAAAAACTTCAGAATGAAGGTTCTCTTCTACGGGAAGAAGTTGGGGAAGAGGATATAGCCAATGTGGTGAGTACCTGGACAGGTATCCCTGTTAATAAAATGATGTCCAGTGAAAAACAAAAACTCCTGGAACTGGAAGATATCTTATCCCGGAGAGTTGTGGGACAAGAAGAAGCCATTGTGGCTTTGTCCGATACTATTAGACGGAATAAAGCAGGTTTATCAGATATTGATAAGCCCTTAGGGTCTTTCCTTTTCCTCGGGCCGACAGGTGTGGGTAAAACAGAACTGGCCAAAACTTTGGCTGATTTTCTTTTTAACGATGAGAAATCCCTTACTAGAATCGATATGTCTGAATATATGGAGAAACATGCTGTGAGCCGCTTAATTGGTGCTCCTCCCGGATATGTGGGCTATGAACAGGGGGGCCAGTTAACAGAAGCGGTACGGCGAAGACCATACAGCGTTATTCTCTTTGATGAGGTTGAAAAAGCTCATCCGGAAGTCTTTAACACTTTGTTGCAGTTATTAGATGAAGGGCGCCTGACAGATGGTCAGGGCAGAAAGGTCGACTTTAGAAACACTATTGTCATCTTAACATCCAATATTGGTTCTGATTTGATTCTGGGCTCAGAAGATATGGATGCCATTCAAGGGGCTCTTGATGATAGACTGAGAGCTCACTTTAGACCTGAGTTTCTGAACCGTCTGGATGATGTTCTTACCTTTAAACGTTTAGATGAAAGCCATCTTGTAGGCATTGTTGATATTCAACTTGATCGCCTGAAGAAGCGCTTGATGGAAAGGCGTTTATCCTTACAGGTATCCAAGGCGGCTAAAGCGTATCTTGCTAAAGCTGGATATGATCCTGCCTTTGGGGCCAGACCCTTAAAAAGAACCATTCAGAATTATATTCAGAACCCTCTTGCCAAGAGAATCCTGGCTGGTGAGTTTGTTGAAGGGGACACCATTATTATTGATGTAAAGGGGGATGACCTGGACTTTAAAAAAAAAGGACTGACTTAAAAGAAATTGCATCCTTTAACGAGGCGTGATAGTATAATAGTAGTTTTTTCAGTTAGAATAACTACTATTAAATTTCATAAAATAATATATCAAGTATGTTTGAAATACTCTTTGAAGGATGTGTTATGTCAGTTAAAGCGAAGTTATACGCTTTGATCTCCAGTGTCTTGGTAACTCTTTTAATAACAGGACTTATTATATTCGCTTTGAGATCTCCTCTAACGGCTATTACTGAGGAGGAGGAAGTCATAAATGAATTACAGGATCAGCTTAATGAACTAGATTCTGTATTGATCAACTTTGCCTTTCAACCTTTCAGAAAGCAAACAGTCGTTTGGAACGAAACAAAAGACCAGGTTCGTGATGCCTTTGGTGGTTTAAAAACACTGAAGGTTCTCCCCTCATTAAATGATGAGATTGGTAATATTCTGAAGAACTCCCAGGCTCTTCTAATAATTATAGAAAGTAAAATTACAAGTATTGATAGAGATTTGGCTTCTGTCCAAACACAGACAGCTAAAGTCTTCTCCTCATCAACTGAGTTTTCGGTTATGGAGATGTTCTTACAGTCCACTAATCATAAAGATAATAGTGATTATGCTGTATTGATGTTTAATATCCGAACCTTAATGACGAATATTGAAATCGCTTCCGATGCTATAGATGCCTCTATTAATACCTTCGACAAGCAGCATATGATCATTATTGATAAGGTTAATAGTGTTGTAAACCGGGCTAATTGGATTGCCGTCATCATTGTTCTTATTGGTGCATTAGCCAGTCTCTTTATTTCCTCCTTGATGGCGAATCACCTGGTTAAGAGTATTCATACTCTTGGTTTCTCCCTCAATGAAATAGCCAAGGGGGATTTTACCCTCAATGTAAAGGTTAATGCCAAAGGGGAATTCCTGGAATTGGCTCAGAATATGAATGATCTTCAGGGAAAGTTCCGTACGTCTCTTGGGAAGATTAAGGATGTATCCACTTCCAATATTGAAGTAAAGACTGACCTTTTGACCTTGGCAGAAGAAACCTCAACCGCTTCTGTTCAGATCTCAGCTAATGCAGAATCTATTAAGAAGCAAGTGAGCAATTTGTCTCAGGAAATGTCTAATACCAAGGAATCTACTCATACCATCCAGAAAAGGGTTGGTGAACTAAATGATCAGATTCATGATCAGATTGCTATGGTTGAGGAATCCTCTTCCGCCATTAACCAAATGATTTCTTCTATTAAGACCGTATCCGAACAAACTGCTACCAATAGTAGTACCGCAGATGAACTGGTTAAGGTAACAACAGCAGGGGGGGAGAAGCTTCAGAATACCATGAATAATATTGGTCAAGTGGCTAATTTTGTTACAGAGATCAAGAAGATGGTTTCCATTATTAATGGAATATCTGCCCAGACGAATCTCTTAGCAATGAATGCGGCGATAGAAGCTGCTCATGCCGGGGATGCTGGACGGGGTTTTAGTGTTGTCGCTGATGAGATTCGTAAGTTGGCTGAGGCTGCTGGTAAAAACTCTAAAGAAATTGGTTCTTCCCTTAAGGGCATTACTGACGCCATCATGCAGGCTGAAGAAGCCGGTCATATTACGCAGGATTCTTTTAAGGAAATTGAAAGTAGAATTGGTCAAGTCACTGATTCCTTTAAGCAAATAGATTTAAGTATGAGTGAACTATCCTCTGGTAGTTCTGAAATCCTGGTCTCTATGAATAGCTTAAGTCAGATATCTCATTCTGTTCGACAGGGGGCTTCTGACATCAACGATAATACTGGTAATGTTAACTCAGTGATTGATAAGACGGCCTCTGTAACTATGGAAGTCGTCGGTGCCATACAGGAAATATCCGGTGGTATTGATGAGATCTCTTCTTCGGTTCAACACATTAATACTATTAGTCAGCGTATGGGTGATCTTAGTGATGAGTTGGATAGAGAAGTAAGGGTCTTTAAAACTGACATGGATGTTATAGAAGAAACTACTTCCGATGAGGATGTTCCGGTAGATACGGAAGTCGCGTTCGAAGAAGAGTAAAAAAAAAAGGATGGGCTGTTGCCATGGGCAACAGCCTTTTTTTATTTACAGTACATGAATCGCTTGTGCCATACTATGACTGAAATCACCAATTTGTTCCAGGTGACGGATGATCTCCATATAGAAGAGCTCTCCCTTGAGGCTGCCCCCTTGTTTGATCTTCTGTCTGGCTGTTTTTGTTAGTTTCTTTCTTGTCATATTAATACTTTCTTCAAGTTCTTCTGCTTTCGTCAGTTCTTGATGGGAGCCATTCTGCTTAAGTAGTTGTGTGTTGAGATCAAGAAAATCTTTAACCATCATACTGTAGTTTGTGATTTCTTTATCTGCTCCTTTATGAAAGTCCCAGTTCTTACGGGGTCTGTTCTGTAATATCTTATGGGATTGGGAACAGCCATGTGCAATACGATGTAATTCGTTGACAGAGGTGACTAAGGCACTTAACTGGAGTCCCTGGGCTTCGCTAAGATCACCAAGAGAACAATCAATAAGGTATTGGGTTAGTTCTTCCTGCATTTGAATTGTTAAGTTATCCAGTTCTTCCATCTTCGTAGCATTCTTAGTAATGAGTTTATCATCATTGCCTATGGAGTCTTGAAATAATCCCATCATATCACTGACAACTTGGGACATTTTTCCTACTTCTGACTGGGCATTAATAAGATTGGATGTGCTGTTTTCCATAATATTCTTGGGAATCGTAGGAATCTTGTAAGGTCCTGTGCTTTCCTTTTCTTCCATAGGAATTAAATAGGTAACTGCCTTTTCTATCTGAGGAATGAACCATACGAGTAAGAATGAGTTAGTGATATTGAACAGAGAATGGAAGGCTGATAAATGGAAAGGCATACTTGCCGTGTCGTTCGCAGCTCCGGGTATAAGGTAGTCCACTAAGGCCAAAGCCGGTTTCATTAATATGATCATCCAAATAACCCCGATTATGTTGAATATCAAGTGAGCACGAGCGGTCCGCTTGGCGTGAACATTCATCTCTAATGAGGCTAAATAGGCTGTAATGGTTGTTCCAATGTTTTCACCCAGGACAATAGACGCTGCAATGGGGAAGGGGATCCATCCATTAAAGGCAAAGGTTAAGGTAATGGTCATTGCCGCGGAAGAAGATTGTACGGCTATGGTCAATAATGTTCCTATAAAGATAAACAGTAAGGTTGAACCAAAACCAAATCCTGTTAAGTGCTGGACAAATTCAAAGGCTGCTGTGTTATCCTTAATACCGGATACAGCATCCTTCATTTCTTCCAATCCAAGGAAAAGCAGTCCAAAGCCGAGTAGTATTCCAGATATATCCTTTAATCGTTCCCTTTTACTGAAACGTAGGGGAAGACTAAACGCTATAGCTGGCAGGGCAAAGCTGGAAATCTTAATCTTGAATCCTAGAAAGGACACAATCCAGGATGTTAATGTGGTCCCTATATTGGCTCCCATTATAACCCCGATAGATTGCTTGAGGGATATTAATCCTGCATTAACCAAGCTAACGAGCATTACCGTTGTAGCTGATGAGGATTGAATAACGGCTGTGGTTAATAAACCGGTCAAGATAGCAAAGAAAGGATTGCCTGTCATGGCATTTAGGAGCTTGTGGAAACCATCTCCAGCGGATTTCTGGATACTGTCACTCATGATCTTCATTCCAATAAAGAAGATCCCTAAGCCTCCCACCATGTTAAGTAAGGCTGGTATCATGAATTAAACCTCTTCGTGTTTATTAGAAAATTAACAAAAACCTAACACAAAAAAAGGGGCCTTGAAAATCCTTAAGTGCCTATATTTGTGCATTATTGACAGCTTATTGAAGCAAAGGATACTCTAAGCCTCTAGATTAAACCCTAATGGGAGGAAAAAATGGCTAAGTTATGGGCTAAAAACTATCAAGTGAACTCTGTGTTAGAAGATTTTACAACAGGAAGAGACTATCTTTTAGACCGGCAGATGGTTAGTGCCGATTGCCTTGCCTCCATTGCTCATGGTGCTGGTCTTCATAAGATTGGTGTTTTGTCTGCAGAAGACTTTGGCAAATTGAAGACTGAGCTAATCCATATTATTCAACTGTGGCAGAAGGGAGAATTCTCTGTAGAAAAGCAACATGAAGATTGTCACACCTCTATTGAAAACTATTTAACAAAACAACTTGGGGACGCAGGTAAAAAAATCCATACCGGTCGATCCCGTAATGATCAGGTTGTGACAATGATGAGAGTCTATGGACGATCACAGATCCTTAATATAAGACAGATGTTGAATGACCTAACGACAAGTCTTTTAAGTTTTGCTCAATCACATAAGGATGTCCCCATGCCCGGTCGAACCCATATGCAGATTGCTATGCCCAGTTCTGTTGGTTTGTGGGCTGCTGCTTTTGCTGAGGAATTGGCTGATCTAAGTGACTTATTAAGTCATGCTTATAATATCTGGAATCAAAATCCTCTGGGGGCGGCCGCCAGTTATGGTGTTCCTTTAGATCTGGACCGTTATTTTACTGGATCTCTTTTGGGCTTTCCAAAAGTTCAAAACAATGTTCTTTATGTGATAAACTCACGGGGGAAGCTGGAAACAATGATTTTGGATATCCTTGATCAGATAGGCTTAACCCTTAGCAAAGTCGCTCAGGACCTCATTCTTTTTAGTCTTCCTGAATTTGGGTACTTCACTCTTCCTGATGAATTATGCACAGGATCCTCTATCATGCCTCAGAAAAAGAATCCCGATGGGCTTGAGTTAATGAGAGGTAAATCCGCATCCCTAGGGGGCTATTCTCAACAGGTTAAGAATGTGCTCCGCTCTCTTCCCTCTGGATATAATAGAGATTCCCAAGAAACGAAGGAACCTTTCCTTCTTGGACTGGACACTTCATATTCTATGCTTGCGATTACAAAATTAACTTTTGATAAGCTCGTAGTAAATGAGGAGGCTTTAAAAGCGGCTTTTTCACCAGAAATCTATGCTACTGATGCTGCTCTAAAGCTAGTAGCTCAAGGCGTTAGTTTTAGAGACGCTTATAAAGAGGTAGGGATGAATCTTGATAAATACAAGGAAGGTGATCCTATAGAGAGTCTAAATAATAGAACCTATGATGGGACTGCTGGCAAATTGAATCTGGATCCCTGTAGCAAACATGTAGAAGAAATGGATAAACTCATAGACCAGCAGATAAGGGATTTATCACAGGCCTATGAAGCTTTAACCAATCTTAGTGTTGATCCTTTGACTTTGACTTTGATTGAAGAATAGCAAAAAAAACCATCATCACTACTGTCAGGAGATAAGGGAGTGCCAGTAATAGTCCTGGACTAACTTTTACCTGCCCTTGAAGAAAATGGGATAGCAGCTCTGTGCTGGCAAAGACTACACCCCCTAGGAAGACGCCTAGGGGATTTTTGTATCCCAGATAGATAACGACTAAGGCAATCCAACCCCTTCCTGATACCATCCCAGGAACATAGGCGGATTGTCTGAGTGCCAGCAGAATACCTCCTCCTGCACTGAGAACTCCTGAGATAATCATGGCCCCCCGGATATAGACATTGGCTTTTACTTTACGGGATTGGAGTAGCTGTTCATTGATCCCGGCTCCTCTTAACCTAAGACCGGGTACTGTGTAATAGAGAAAATAGTGGGCAAGGGGTAGTGAAAGTATGGTAAGGAATTGTAAGACTAGGATAAGCATTGATAGTTCCCCTTCCACTCCTTCGAATCGTATGACTCCCTTAGTACTAAATACGAGGGAGGATATAAGGGCTGTGATACCCGGTATGATTAAGTTGAAGGCTAAGCCCACAACAAAGACATCCGCTTTTCCTTTGTAGCTAATGATATATTGTAAGTAGGCAATAAATGCTGCTGATACTAGGGCCAATGACAAAGACAGTACCAGAGAATGGGTAAAGTGAAAGATGATCACAGAGGCAAAAGCTCCCCAAACCATATAACCCTCGAGAGCAATGTTTAAACATCCTGCCAGTTCTGTGAATAAGCCCCCGATTGCGGCCAGTAAATAGGGGGATAATATATTGAGAATAGTTTTAAGCATGTTTCTTTCTTAATCCTTTAAGGTTAGGATAATATTGAAGCGTTACCAAAAGAAGTACTAAGCCTTGTAGAATAGAACCAAGTTCATAGGGGAAATCCGAATGGATTGTGGCTGCTTGGGACGCACTTTCCAGATAAGCCATGAGAAAAGCCGCTGGTAGTATGGCTATTGGATTTTTTCTTGCGATCAAGGCAACTGCTATCCCATTCCAGCCTACCCCTCCGGAGAAACTCTGTATCATCTTACCATGGTACCCTGCGACCCATATCCCACCGGCTAAGCTATGGAAGGCTCCGCTAATGGCCAAGGGCATAAAAGTGAATAGCTTTATTCTTATTCCCCCATAATAGGCAAAATTCCGATTAGCACCTGTTAAACGCAGACGATAGCCAGATAAGGTGGCGTAGAGAAAATAGGTCAATCCCGCTAATAGCAATAGACTCACAAAGATTGATGTATTCAGGCTGCTAGGGGGGAGTAATGCTGTGAAACGATGAGTATCGCTCACTGATTTAGAGGCAATCAAATAGCTGTCAGGATCCTTCAGGTAGGGGCTTCCCAGAAGAATGTCCACAATAGAAAAAACACTACTACTTATGAGGAACGTTGTGATTAACTCATCTACATCCCATTTGATTTTGAGGAATCCTGATAAACCAGCTAATAAGAAGCCAGACACAATGGTAAGAAATAAGCTTAAAGTAAATCCAATAAAACCATCAGGGAAGAAGAAGGAAGCGGCCACAAACACAAGGCCACCTAAATATACCTGACCTTCTCCTCCTAAGTTGAATACGCCTCCCTGGAAGGCTATAAAAGCTCCCATCCCTGTTAACAATAAAAGATTTGTCTTACCGAGAAGATTGCCAAAGGAGTAGGAAGATTGAAAAGGTCCTGTAAAAAAGTATTCCCATCCCTTAATCGGATCTGATGAAAATATAAGCAGGAGCAAGCCTGCACAGATCAGAGTGACCGAGATGGTTATGACTAAATTGCTGATTTTGCCAGTTGTGTTCATAACTACTCTCCCATACCCAAAAAGGCTTTCCCCAATGATTCAGGAGTCCATTCTCGGGGAGGGCGTGGTTCTGCCATCTGTCCATTAAAGAGGACCCCTACTTTATCACCCAGGGTCAGGGCCTCTTGGTAATCGGTTGTCAACAAAAGGATTGCTGTTCCCTTTTCCTGGATCTTACGTACTTCACTATAGACATCCTTTTTGCTTGCCAAATCTAATCCCCAGGTTGGTTCTGACAAGATGAGAAGTTTGGGGTTCCATTCTAGTTCCCGGCCTAAGATTACCTTTTGAAGATTGCCTCCTGATAATCTGCGCATTTTCTGACTGGCCTTCCCCTTAATGCTGAACTGTTCGATTATGTCTTTGACAAATTGAAAAGCGCGATGAAACTCAAACCATCCTTTTTTAAAAAAACGGGGGCTTCGTAGCAGGATTAGATTCTCTGCAATATTATTATCCAGACTGGCTCCTCTCATGAGGCGGTCAGAGGGAACATAAGAAACCCCCAACTGTCTTAGATCTGCCGGTTCTGCCTTTGTAATACTTTCATTTAGGAGGAGTATGTCCCCATTTAGTACTTCTGTCATGCCTGCTGCTGTATCCTCCAGACAGGATAACCCGTTCTCTCTTATTCCTGTTATAGCCAGAATTTCTCCGTTATGAATATTTAATTCGAAATCCTCAAGAACGTTTCGACCATCCCCTTTTACTTTGACATGATTCATTTTGTAGACAAGCCATTCCGGTTTGGGAGCCAGGGATTCTTCATAGATAAATTCATTAGAACCGAATAATTTACTACCTATATCATTGGGAGATATATCCTCTTTGTTATAGATACCTTCCAAACGTCCTCTGATTAAGAGGGCTATCCTATCACTAAGTTTATGTATTTCTTCCATTTTATGGGAAATAAACAGAAGCGTTTTTCCTTCACTTTGTAATTGCTTCATGAGAACAAAAAGTTGTTCCGATTCTATTTTACTCAACCCTGCTGTCGGTTCATCCAAAAACAATATATCTGCATCTCTATAAAGGGCAGATAATATGCCTAATAAGGGAAAAAGGTTTGAACTAAGATCTTTCCCTTTGGAGTGAAGATCAAAAGGGAGATGGTATGTCTCCATGAGGGCTTTTAGTTTAACCTCAGCCGTATGTCGGTTAAGAACCAGCTTTGTACCTTCGGTTCCTAACATAATATTATCCAGTAAACTGAATTGGGGAATGATAAGAGGCATTTGGGGAACGTAGTAGAGTCGGCTATCCTTAGCTATCTTTACATTCCCTTCGTCCGGGGCTATCCAACCAGCTCCTATCTTCATGAGAGTTGATTTTCCAGCACCATTTTCCCCGACTAATCCAAGGATCTCTCCCTTATTAAGGAAGAGATTAATATTTTGACAGGCTTTGACCCCTGTCTCTTGAAAGGATTTTGACACATTGTCAAATTGTAGAATCAAAGAATAACTCCTAAAGTTTTGGCATGGAAAGAGTTAATTCTCCCTTCTTTAGTCTGTCCATTAACTGACTCTGGGCTTGCTGGATCTCTGGTGATACTTGTTTTATGTAATTTTTATTATCACTGATAAAATCAATATAACCTTCTTTCACACCAACAGTTATGGCTTTATTGTATTCTAGAGTTCCTTCTAGCGCTTTTTTTGTCCATTCATAGGCTGCTTTATCCGCTAAAAGCAAACCTGATCCAACAATATGGGAATCAATACTATACCCATCTGTATTGTACCAAAGAACATATTTGCCCCTTTCTTTGGCTGCAGCTACAACTCCCTGATTGGCTCCTCCCGCAATGGTAAGGATCACATCCACCCCTGAGTCAAACATACTATTGGCTAATTCTGTCGCTTTGCCCGCATCATACCAGTTACCCACAACACGGATATCCACTTCAGTTCCTTCACCAAGGGCTAATACTCCCTGTTTAAATCCGGGAATGATCGCACCATTCATAACAGGATATTCTTGACCTACAATAAGTCCGATTTTCTGATCGGGATTAGCCAAAGGCATTTGACCCTGTGTGATCTGCCTGGCCAGGTGGCCTAAAAGGAAGGCTAATTCTCTGTCATTAAACCGCATGGTTGCCATATTAGGCTGATTCTCTCTATACCCATCCCAAATAACAAACTTTTGATCGGGATAACTCTTTTGGGCTTCCGCACACAGTTCGGGAAGGGAGGGATTGGAAGTGAAAATGATATCATACTCTTTGCTGGCAGCCAGAGCTGTTACCTGACTCAACCATTCTCCCTGGTTATAACCACCTTCAATAGTTTTGACACTAACATTATCAAATTCTGATGCGGCCTTCCTTACCCCTTTATCCATCATTTCATAGGTAGGGCTACCGGCTAAGACTCCCGGGACAAATACTGCTAGAGACAGCTTCCCATCTCCAGCTGCTTCCTGTTTATTCCCGCAGGACATAAATAGGAAAGTGCTTACTGCCATTAATATAAGTAAAGTGCTTTTTTTCACTTGAGAACTCCTTCTCTAAATATATTACTAATTTTCCTAATCTTTTAAAACATTTTTCCTATCCCTGTCAAAGACCGTCATTGACCCCCTTGTTGCCCTTATGATATGTTCTGCGATAGTTAAATCTTTATTAATTCATCTATTAAGGAAGGATAATGAGTATTTCCACATCCTCTTCTCTTGGGATTTTGCCCTGCCCAGGTGGTGAAAGATTTGCCGAGGAGATTATCGCTCATCTAAAAACCATATACTTAAGAAAATTTGATAAAAAGGCTACTTTACTTGCTAAACGTTATAGTGTTCCAAAAGAAGATATCATTAAGCAAACTAACTTACAGAATGATATAGCCACAACTAAAATGCATTTGCCTGGTCCGATTGATGAATATCGATCTCCTTCTTTTCGAATACCTGCTAACTTTACAAGATTTGCTAATGGAGAGTTTAAGGCTGAAATCCTATCAACTGTACGGGGGGTCGACCTTTTCATTGTTCAGGATATGGAAAATCATTATCCCTTGACCTTTCATGGTTCAGAGGATCAACAGCTTTTAAGCGTAAATGATCACTTTATGATTCTGCTGGTAACCATTGATGCGGCTCTTCAAGCCGGAGCTTCTTCTGTTACAGTGGTTATCCCCTCCTATCCTTATGCAAGACAACATAAGAAAAAAGGGCGGGAAGGATTAACCGCTAGTCGTTTAGGTAAGATTATTGAAAATTCTGGAGTAGAGAGAATTATTACTCTGGATATTCACTCAAAAGAGATAGACCATACTTTTGATCTTCTCCATCTGGAAAATCTTCATGCTTCCTATCAAATCCTTCGTAAACTTAGTCAAATGATTGATCTTAAAGAAGATGATCTGGTTATTGTATCACCAGATACTGGTGCTGTTGACCGTAATAAGTTTTATGCTGGAAGTCTAAAAAAGCCTATGGCTATGCTTTACAAAGAGAGAGATTATTCCAAACTAACAAGCTCTGCCCGGGATTCCAATATAACCACAACAAGGTTATTGGGTGAAGTCGACGGCAAAAACGTCTTTATGGCTGATGATATGCTAGGCACAGGGGGAACCTTGATTAAAGCTATGGAATATCTGAAATCCCATGGTGCCAAAGATATCATTTGCGGTATTTCTCTACCATTCTTTACCGGTAGTGCTATTGAGGTTTTTGATAAAGCCTATGAGCAGGGACTCTTTAAAGCCATCATTGGAACAAACGCTGTTTATCATGACGAGGTATTATTAAACCGACCCTGGTTTATTAGTGCTAATGTATCGAATTTGTTTGCCCGTGCTATTAGTAGAACACATCATAACAGGAGTCTGTCTCCCTTATTGGACAATCGTAGGATTATACGTAAGCTCTTAAGTAAAGAGGAATAGATGTCTCCAAAATTAGACCGGAAATTAGTTCTTTGTATCGATGTAGGTACATCAGCCCTCAAAGGAGGGCTGATTGATTCTCGTGGGGACTTATTTAGTAAAAACACCATATCCTACAAAGATTGGGGAACCCCTGATTATGATAATTGGAATCCTCAAATATGGATTGATGCTTTACGAGATGCTGTAGCTAGCCTGGGTGGTTATGATTCTATTGCTGCAGTGTCCATTAGTTCTCATGGCCCCAGCCTTGTCCCCATTGATAAGGACGGTCGCCCAACCTATAACGCTATGTTGTGGTTGGATCAACGTAATAGCTTTAGAGAAGGGGGTACGTCCTACTTTTTACCTAAAGCCGCGTGGTTAAGGGACAATCATCCAGAAGTCTATGATAAAACATCCAGTTTCCTATCTGTAGCAGAATATATCTCCTATTATCTAACTGGTGAAAAGACAACGATTACCAGTCATGATGAATTTACTCCCTATATATGGAAGGAAGAGGACATCTCTTTGTATGACCTTGATCCTCGGAAGTTTCCCCCTTTTGTGAAGATGGGGGATATCATAGGGACCGTACAAAAAGAACCGGGTTTTACAACCGGTTTACCCCAGGGGGTTCCTGTGGTCGCATCAGGTTCTGATTTTCTGGCCTCCCTTTTAGGTACAGGGGCCGTTAGTCCCGGACGTGTCTGTGATCGGGCCGGTTCCAGTGAAGGTATTAATCTATGTGCCGGGGAAAAACATGATCATCCTCATCTGAGACAGTTGCCCCATGTTATTGAAGGATATCAAAACCTATCTGGGATCTTAAGTTCTACAGGTCGCCTTTTTGAATGGTATCGACGTCTATCAGGTTTGGAAAACAGCTCCTACCGCCAAATGCTAATGGGGATCGAAAAAACAGAAGCCGCTACAGGGAAGCCCTTGTTTATTCCCACCCTTAACTGTAAAGGGGCCATGGACTTTCATGAAGGTGTTTTTTGGGGATTAGAGCCGGAACAGGATAAACATCATTTAGGTAGAGCCGTTGTTGAAGCTATTGGATATTCTATCAAGTCCGTTTTACATGATTTTGAATCCATTGGATACAAGGTAGAGGAATTGAGGGTCTCTGGCGGTCAGGCAAAGAATGTTATGTGGAATCAAATAAAATCTGATATTATTGGGAAAAGAATCCTTGTTCCTGAGATAGAAGACGCAGAACTATTAGGGAATGCCTGTTGTGCTATGGTAGCTCAGGGAGAATACCCTAATCTGAAAGAAGCTAGTGAGGCCTTAGTTAAAGTTAAGGCTGTATATACTCCTCGTTGGAACTACCATGATAGATATAAAGAGGGATATGAACATTACCTCCAGGTAAGCAAACAATTAAAACAGGACTTTGCTAGATCAAAGAAGTAGTTTTACCAGGTTCTACTCTGATTATCCGTCCTCCCTTATTTATCCATAAGTCGAGGGCATTAGGGTTCTCAACAAAGGAACCATCAACAGCAAAACGTAGATTGTCCAGAGCTTTTAAATAATCCACCACCATAATATTGGTGGCATACCAGATGTCTTTCTGATTATAAACAATCTCACAGAAATCTCTTAAAATGCCCCAGGCTTTGTCCTTCTCAAAATCTACACTATGTCCATAAACACTTAACATATAGAGGTACTGGGGTTTATTGAGTGCTATAAAGTCCTGTGCATGTTGTATGAGCCCATGTCTATGATCACAGGTAAACTGCCATTGATAATAGTCCTTGGGCATAAGGAAGTTTTCCGTACATCCTGTAACACGACCATAAGCTATCCCCAAATGGGGGAGTAGACTTTTTATCTGATCATTAAAACCATCCACATTGGGATAGGCCAAGCCTCTAACCGTCCTGCCCAAGATTTGTTCAATGTTTTCTCTATCATCCAGTATTTGACGGACGATCTGTTCCTTTGGTAAACGGGTCAATGTAGGATGGGTTAAGCTATGAACCGCTAATTCATGTCCTTCATAGGTAGATAGAATATCTTCCTTGGCAATTCTTAAGCCATAACCTTCATCTTGTCCCCACAATCCTGAATTGATGTTGAAGGTACACTTAATATTGTATTTGTTGATTATTTCCAGAAAAGGTTTGTCATAAATCTTTCCATCATCATAACTTAAAGTTAAAACCTTCGTTTTTCCATTAGGAAAACAATAAGTGATGTTCTGCATTGTAGCTTCCTTATTAAGTATTTTTCAGGCTCTCTACCGTTCTAAAAGTAGATGACAATGCCTAACATCCCTTGATTGCCTAAACCAAGATCCAGGAGCCAACCTTCGTCTTCCTTAGTTGTTTTGGTATTGTTATCGGTTGTTGTTTTTTTGGTTGGCCATTCAAATATCATAGCTAACTGATACTCTGCAAACAGAGATACATTATCCAGTACTGTAAGCTCTCCACCTAGAATAGGCCCAAAAGTCACCTTGTCCATAATGTCTTCTGTCCAGTTGGTACTATCTGTTTGGATCTTTTCACTACTGTGATCATAGCATAGACCAAATCCTGTGTAGGGAGAGACACGTCCTTCCTTGAAGTGCCATTCAAAAGTCGTTCCTAAGCCCCAACCTTGTTCACTGATTCCTGGATCATTGTCTGTTGAATAATCGAGGAGAAGATGAGCAGATGTCCTTAGGGCCATGTTTTCATATAGCCACTTGATTCCCAGACCACCTTCATAACCTTCCAGATCTAAGGATATGTCAGATGTGCTAAACAAAAAGCCTGTTTCAATTTTGCTTGTATCAATAGCGGCTAAGGGCCATATAAATAATAGACTAAGGGTTAACGTAACTAAATATTTTTTATTCATAGTTTTACCTCGAGTATTAATGTAGCACAGTCGATAGGGAAAATTAAACAAATTTATTAAAAACCAATACGTCTTGAGTCCTTCTATTTCCTATTCTAGAATAGCTTGGATAGTAATTAGTTTAAGGAGCTGAATGGATGAATAATTTTCAATACTACGCACCCACTGAAGTTGTGTTTGGCAAAGATACAGAAAAACATGTTGGGGAATCAATAAAAAAATATGGTGGAACAAAGGTGCTTGTTCTCTACGGCGGAGGAAGTGTTGTCCGTTCTGGTTTACTAGGGAAGATAAAAGCATCTCTTGACTCTTCGGACCTCTCTTATTGTGAGTTGGGTGGGGTTGTTCCTAATCCCGTTCTCTCAAAGGTTTATGAAGGCATTGAGCTCTGTAAAGATCAAGGTGTTGACTATCTCCTTGCCATAGGAGGAGGGAGTGTCTTTGATACGGCCAAAGCTATTGGGTATGGAGTGACTAACGAAGGTGATGTCTGGGATTTTTATGCTAAAAAGAGAACACCTCAAGGTTGCCTTCCTATTGGAGGAGTCTTAACCATTGCTGCAGCAGGAAGTGAGATGAGTAATTCTTCTGTTATTACCAAGGAAGAAGGACAATTAAAGAGAGGATGTAACTCCGATTATAGCCGTTGCCAATTTGTGATAATGAATCCTGAACTGACCTATACGGTCCCCCCTTATCAGACGTCAGCTGGAACTGTGGATATAATGATGCATACCTTGGAAAGGTATTTTTCCCCTGGTTTGTCCATGGATATTACGGATAGGATAGCAGAGGGTCTCTTAAAAACTGTTATTCATTATGGAAAAGCACTTATTGACAATCCCCAGGATTATAATGCCAGGGCAGAAATCTTATGGGCCTCCAGTTTATCCCATAACGGATTAACAGGATGTGGTGTCTCTGGAGACTGGGCCTGTCATCAACTGGAACATGAATTAAGTGGTATGTTCGGCGTGACCCATGGAGCTGGATTAGCTGCCATCTGGAGTAGTTGGGCCCGTTATGTTTATAAGGAAAACCCTCAACGTTTTGTTCAGTTAGGTACGAATGTATTTGGTTTGCCCCTTAATTTATCTAATCCTGAAGCTGGCGCTCTTGATGCAATAAAGGCTATGGAAGACTTTTTCCATTCCATTAATATGCCCATCAGTATAAAAGAAATGGATATAGAAATACGAGATGATCAAATCAAGGAACTAACTCAAAAATGCAGCTTTGATAAGACCCGAACAATTGGAACTTTTAAAGTATTGCAAACACAGGATATGGAAGCTATCTATAGATTGGCTTCCCAATAGTTAATGATAGACTCATATGAGGTCGTGGTGGACATAACATTTAAGTCAACAAATATGGAATCGCTAAATAGGGAGTATCAGCAATTAGCTGCTTTAATTCAAGAGCAATTTCTAGACCAGATAAAGGAAGCCCAACAGAAGAATGATAGCGCTCTTGTTGAAAGGCTTAGTCGTCAACTACAGGACAATATCGAAAAATTATCCACGACTTTTCAGTCAAAGCATAAAGCTCTTTATAGTGAAATCCTTATTTATCAAAAGGATTTATGTTCTCTGAATTTGGATCGAGTTGTGTATGAGGGGGATAGAGATTATTTGCTTGGTTTTGAACAAGATCCGGACTTGGGATTGGCCTTGCGCCAAAAGGAAGACGTAATTATCTCCTTACAACCAAATAAGAAGAGATTAGAAGTAAGTGTGAGATTAACTTCGGAATCCTCCCCGGATATATATAAAATAGGGGAGAAGTGTAGGGATATCCTCGGCTTTAAAAGGGATATAGAGTTATATGTCTACGAGGACGAAAAAATGCGAGCTTTTTCCTATCTTCTGAAGGACAATAATGTACATATCTTTCTCTCTTCTGGTCTATTGGAAAAGCTTAATCATGCGGAACTAACAAATGTTATAGGACATGAATTAGGACATGCCCTATTCTCCCACCATAATTATCCTACTGAATACTTGATGGAAATTGGTATTGATTATTTATCCTCTTTCCAAAGGATGAAGCTATATTCCTGGAGAAGAAGTGCAGAAATAAGTGCTGATCGTATAGGTTTGTTATGCTGCCAAAACTTGAAGGCCGCATTTAGTAGTTTTCAGAAACTGTACCCAGATGCTATAAGAGCTTCCAGGAGCTTTAACATAAGGGATATCTCTCCGCTGATAGGTGATAATACATCCAATGAAGAATATTGGTATTATACTCACCCCCTGATTCCCATAAGAATCAAAGCTCTGGATTTGTATGAAAAGAGTCAAGTATATAGGCAATTGTCAGGGCAGAAGGGCGGGAGCCTCTCTAGAGATGATATGGAGAAGGATATAAAACAAATGCTATCTCTAATGGATCCCCCCTTATTAGCTGATGAGTCTGAATTTCCCGATCTTATTCAAAAGTATACCTTTCTAGCAGGATATATCCTATTAAGAACTTCTCATAGAAGGGAAGACTTCAAGCTTCAGTCTCTAAAATCATTAACAAGCGAAGAAGTATTTACCTCCACCCTTAAAGCTTTTGGAGACAAAGATAAAGAAATCATCGAAGCAGAATTAAGAAGTTTGTCTTCCACTATGAATATTATATTGTCACCTGTACAAAAGAGAAACCTTCTTCTTGAATTGCTGCCTATTTGCTCCGTGGAGGATGAAATAGATAGAAAAGTCATAAAAATGTTATATGATTTATCCTATATGCTTCAGATAGACTCTGAGTTTATTGATCGGGTCTTAGCGGATGAGGCTAAGATTTAGTAAGTTTTCTTTGCCAAAGGAACTGTTAATGCTGTGCTATTTGCTTGTGTTAACAGTTCTTTTTTTATGAAAATCCTCTTGATTTACTGTGTTATGTGAACTTTAATGAATAATTCCAGATCATATTAAAGGACTGATATTCATGGCAACAATCAAAGACATAGCACAAAAGGCAGGAGTTTCTGTTAGCACCGTATCCTATGTTATCAGTGGTGCCAGACCTATATCTGATAAAGTAAAGATCAAAGTGAGAGCGGCCATGAAAGAGCTGGGTTACATGCCCAATCCTATGGCCAGAGGACTGGCAGGGAAGAAAACCAGAATATTAGCATTAATCATGAATCCTCCAGAACGGGGTATGGGGATGACTGAAATGGAATTGATTACCAAAGCTGCTGAGGCGGCTCGGGAGATGAATTACCACCTTGTTCTCTTATCTGAGAATTTTGAAGACATCAGTCAGCTTGAAGAAATCATTGATCAAAGGTTATTTGATGGTTTTATCCTTTTTGAAATCTACGAAAATGATAAAAGGGTGGAATTATTTCAACATAAGAGCATCCCCTACATTCTGATTGGGCAATGCGAAAAAGCCCAGCCAAAGAATGTTGTCGATATAGATTTTGAGAAAATGTCCATCGATTGTCTGGAGTATCTAGCTAAGGGTAAGTTCCACAATATACTCTTTATCAATCAGTCTCAGGCTGTGGCTGATATTGGATATGGACCGTCTGTCAAGGTTCCTTATTATCTAAAAAAATATGCTCAACCCAAAGGTATGAGTTTTAGTGAACGACATGCTCATTCAAACAAAAATGATGGATACCAGGTATTTAAAGAAGCCTATCAGTTGAATCCTCAAATAGATATCGTTCTTATTATGAATGACAAAGCCATTCCCGGGGTCATAAAAGCCATGAACGAACTGAGCTTACATATCCCCCATGATATATCCTTGATCACTCTTCTGAGTTCTCAACAAGTGACAGAATTATTTAATCCTTCCCTAACCTGTATGGAAATCCCCAGTAGGGCTCTAGGTTATATAGGCATTAAACATCTCATTCAAATGATTGAAGGAAAAGAAATTATAGATAAGCCTATCCTTGTCCCTTCCTCTATTAAGCTCCAAGAAAGCACTCCTGTTATCAATTAACATTAATTGTTGACAGATTTTGAAAGAGGGTTTTATTCTTAATTGAAACGTTTCGATGATTCGAGGCGAAATTAATACAGTGAGGGTATATGTATGGCTAAAACAAGATTCACTGTCCTAATGTTTCTCTGCATTTCTTTAGGTTTTTCCCTATACGCTAATGGTTCCCAGGAAAGCAGTAATAGCTTTCAGGTGTGGCACTATGAATCAGAAACAGGAGCTATGGGTAAAGCATGGGCAGAGGCGATGCGACAGTTCGAAGAAACACATCCTGGTGTAACGCTGGATTTTGAAGAAAAAGGTTTTGAACAAATCAGACAAACAGCAGGAATGGTTCTTAATTCAAAAGAAGCACCTACTATATTGGAATATAACAAAGGTAATGCCACCGCTGGACTTTTATCCAGTCAAGGATTGCTAACGGACTTGTCCTCTGTAGCCCAAGAAAGGGGATGGGATGATATTCTTGGCTCCAGTTTGGCATTAACTAGCCGTTATTCTGATGGGGTCATGGGTTCTGGTAATCTGTATGGCGTTACCAATTATGGGGAATATGTCATGGTCTACTACAACAAGGACATGTTCAAGAAACAAGGGGTGAAAGTTCCTAAGACTTTAGCTGAGTTTGAAGCAGTGATGGATAAGTTTGCCGCTTCCGGGATTACTCCTTTAGCCACTGCTGGTGCCGAATATCCTGCTCAACAAGTATTCTATGAATTGGTCCTGAGCCAAGCCAATACAAAATGGCTTCGTTCTTATCAGCTTTATGAAGGGGATGTTAATTTTAAAGGTAAAGAGTTCACCTATGGCGCTAATAAGATGGTGGAATGGATGGACAAGGGGTATATGAGTCCTGATGCTGTAAGTATGAAAGCAGAAGACATGGGCTTAGCTTTTGAAGGAGGAACCAATCCTATCATGATTAGTGGTAGTTGGTGGTTCGGTCGGTTTATGGAAGAAATCACCGACTTTGATTGGGGAGTCTTTATCTTTCCCGGTAATCAATTTCACCCAGGTTCCGGTGGTAATCTCTGGATTGTTCCCGAAGGAGCCAGTAACAAAGAACTAGCCTATGATTTTATTGACATTACCTTACAACAGGATGTTCAGACTCTATTAGGAAATGCTGGTGGTATTCCCATTAATGCAGATCTTACCCAAATCAAAGATCCTAAAATTAAGGAATTAATAGCAGGCTTTAACGCCATCATTGACAAAGATGGATTGGCTTTTTATCCCGATTGGCCTGTGCCAGGTTACTATGACACCCTTGTAGCGGAAGTTCAGAACTTGATGAGTCAAGACAAGTCTGTCGATGAAGTTCTCTCAAGCTTATCAGAAGCTTACTATAATCGTTAATTCATTTAATCCTTCCCTTTGAATGAAAGGGGAAGGATTCTGTACTAAGGAATATTATGCCAACAAAAGACATTAACCGTGGATATTATTATTTTCTCATACCTGGTCTTATCTTATTCCTTTTAATCATAGGAATTCCCTTTCTCATGAATATAGGAATAAGTCTAACCAAGTGGAATGGAATTGGAAAAATGGAGTGGGTCGGTTTAAGCAATTATAAAGCCGTCTTAACTGATAAAATATTTTGGGCTTCTTTTAGGAATAACGTGGCTATGATATTTTCTGTCGTTGTTGTTCCCACTTTGGGAGGCCTTATGTTAGCTGTACTCTTATTTGATTATGTGAGTGTCAAAATAAGCCATAGCTTAACAAGTGTACTAAGAGCAGGATACTATCTTCCCCAGATATTACCTGTAGCTATTGCCGGTGTGGTATGGGGATGGATCTTGAATCCAAATTATGGAGCCTTAAATTGGCTTCTCGATAATGGTGGTCTTTCTCAGTTTACTCACAATTGGTTAGGGGAGAAAGCAACCGCCCTTCCCAGTGTCATGATGATTATGATCTGGTTTCAATTGGGCTATCCTTTAGTTATCTTCATGTCTGCTATGCAGAGGGTAGATCCGCAAATCCTGGAAGCTGCCTTGATTGATGGAGCCAATTGGTTTCAGCGTTTTAAGATTATTATGGTTTTGATCTTTCCAGAGATAAGTGTGGTCGTCCTTACGACAACTATCCATGCTTTAAAGATTTTTGCTCAGATCTTCGTATTAACAAGAGGTGGTCCAGGACATGCCACCTTAGTTCCTTCTTATTTTGCTTATCAGAACTTCTTTGAAAAAGCCAAAGTTGGATATGGTTCAGCCATATCTACTGTTATGACTACTTTGATATTACTCCTGACTTTAGTGTTTATCAGAATACAGTTCAAGCAGGAAAAGGAGAGTGGAGTATGAACCAGGTCAGCTTAATGGGAACTATCTCTAAACTAACGAAGTTAGTGACTGTTCTCTTTTTACTTCTTCTCTTATTTGTGATGCTCTTTCCTTTTTTAATAGTGATCATTAATTCGATCAAAACACCCGCAGAATATGCCGCCAATGGTCCAATGGCTTTGCCTCACGAGATCTACTTTGGTAGTATAATTGCCTTTTGGCAGAGGGTTAGTTTTCATGAAAAGTTGTGGAATAGTTTGGTTATTAGCCTCTCGGTGGCTGTGTTTGCTGTGCTTATCTCCATGTTGAATGCCTTTGCTTTGGGAATTGGAAAAGTTAAAGGGCGATACTTTTTCTTAATCTTTTTTATCATAGCTAATACATTGCCCCATGAATCTTTGGTTTATCCTTTATATTATCTGACTAAGGGTATAGGACTCTATGATACCAAAACAGCTGTTATCATCATCTTTACGGCTATACAAGCTGCTTTTGGAACCTTCCTTTTGACCAATGTATTTCATTCTTTTCCCACTTCCTTAGTAGAAGCCGCATTGGTTGACGGGGCTAGCAAGCCTAAAATACTCTTCAGTATCGTGGCCCCTATCTCAGCACCCAGCTTGTCTGTGTTGTTCACTTTTTTCTTTATATGGACATGGAATGAGTTCTTTCTCCCCTTGATATTACTCATATCCAACAGCAATCAAACGGTCCCTATTGCTATATCACTTACCCAGGGCCAACACAATATGGATGTTACAACTGCCAGTGCTTCTGCCCTGTTGGGAATGTTACCCTGTCTCATTTTCTTTATTTTCTTTCAAAGGACATTGAGCCGTGGAATCACCGCAGGAAGCATCAAATAAAGCATTGCAAAAGGAGTATGTATGAAATTTACTGAGGGCCAATGGCTCATTAAAAGTGAGTACAACACATTACGGTTGGCTACTGTCTTTGATAGCCAATTTGATGGTTCTAAATATTCTCTTTATGTCTCATCAAAACCAATAGAGACAAGAGCTAATACCATAGATCAAGGATCATTAACCTTCGAAATAGAAGCTCCTATTCCTGAAGTGTTTAAGATACGTATATATCATCATAAAGGAACTAGTGATTCAAAGGTTCACTTCACCCTAAATACAGAAGAGAAGGGTTTATTGGAATGTCTGCCTGGTGAACATGTGGATGTTCTTAAAAACGGTAAGGCAGAAATCCATATTAATAAGGATGATGTGGACTTATCTTTTTATTACGATGGACAGTATCTCACTGGTTCGAAAAGTAATTATAGCTATTATCATGTGAATAGGGAAAACACACCCTTTATGGTTCATCAATTGGGTTTAACTGTCGGAGAATCCATATATGGTTTAGGTGAACGTTTCACTCCTTTTGTCAAGAATGGACAAGTGGTTGATATGTGGAATGAAGATGGGGGTACCAGTTCTCAAATATCTTACAAGAACATACCTTTCTATCTGTCCAGCCGTAAATATGGAATATTCGTGAATGAACCGGGCCTTGTCTCTTTTGAGGTCGGTTCCGAGAATGTACAACGAGTTCAATTTTCGAAGGAAGGGGAGAGCCTTGAATATTACTATATGCCTGGAAAGGATTTAAAAGCCGTACTTAGCCGTTATACCTCCTTAACCGGTAAACCTCCTGTGCCTCCTTTCTGGTCTTTTGGACTTTGGCTGTCCACTTCCTTCACTACTAACTATGATGAAGCTACGGTAATGGGCTATATCGATCGAATGGAAAAGGAAAATATCCCCTTATCTGTCTTTCACTTTGACTGTTACTGGATGCAGGAATTCCAGTGGACGGACTTCATCTGGGATAAAAGGACCTTTCCTGATCCAAAGGGTATGCTAGGTCGTATTCGAGATAGAGGTATACATACCTGTGTTTGGATCAATCCCTATATTGCTCAAAAGTCCCGACTCTTCGATGAAGCAGCCCAGTTAGGCTATCTTTTAAAAAAGCCTAAGGGAGATGTGTGGCAATGGGATCGTTGGCAAGCGGGTATGGGCATAGTAGATTTCACTAATCCTAAGGCCGTTGAATGGTATCAAAAGTATCTAGGGGAATTAATAGATATGGGTGTGGATACCTTTAAGACAGACTTTGGGGAACGTATCCCCACGGATGTGGAATACTTCAATGGGGCTGATCCTCAATTGATGCATAACTATTATCCCTACCTTTATAATAAAGCTGTTTATGATTTGATTGTGAGTAAGAAGGGCGCCGAGGAAGCGATGGTTTTTGCCCGCTCTGCCACAGTGGGAGGACAGAGCTTTCCTGTTCACTGGGGAGGTGATTGTTGGGCTACCTATGAATCCATGTCAGAAAGCTTGCGAGGAGGATTATCTCTTTGCCTAAGTGGCTTCGGCTATTGGAGCCATGATATTGGCGGATTTGAAGAAACAGCAACTCCTGATCTGTATAAGAGGTGGTGTGCCTTTGGTATGTTATCCTCCCATAGCCGTTTACATGGTAGTACTTCCGTAAGAGTTCCGTGGGCCTTTGATGAAGAAGCCTGTCGAGTTCTTAGCTTTTTTACCCATCTGAAGTTAGCTTTGATGCCCTATCTCTACGGCCAAGCCTGGAATACTTCCTTGCACGGTCATCCTATGATGAGAGCTATGGTCTTAGAATATCCTGATGATCCCTTATGTCATAATCTAGATAGGCAATACTTCCTTGGGGAAAATCTCCTTGTAGCTCCAATTTTTAATGCAGAAGGAAAGGGGTCTGTGTATCTACCACAAGGACGCTGGACGAATTACCTTACAGGTGAAGTTGTAGAAGGCCCTGTCTACAGACAGGAAGTTCATGACTACTTTAGCCTTCCCTTATATGTAAGAGAAAACAGCATCATTCCTACTTTCTCTTCTGATGACACAACTGAATATGATCCCAATGAAGCTATCACTTGGAATGTGTATGAATTGGAAACAGAGGGGGAAGCTCATATTAGGAGTACAGCAGGAGAGAGTCTTCTCAGTCTGTCTGTGAAAAAAGAAGGTTCAACCTTGGTCGTAAGTAGTCCAGGAAGCTTAAAGAAGGGAGATATTTTGCTTCACAATATCAAATCTGTGCACAATAAGGATTTGGATACGGAGCTAACGCCTAAAGGATTGCTTATTAAAAATGCCTTAGAGATTAAGGATTTCACTATAAAACTATAGTCATAATCAGTGTTTTGTACTGGTGAAATAGAAATTAGAAGGCCCTTCTAAACTAATTAGAAGGCTCTTCCAAAAAAGTTAGAAGGCCCTTCTAAAGTTGTTAGATGGGCTTTCTAATATGTTTTTCTAGTGTTAAGAATTGTTTAATGTGCCTACAAAATTAGGATTTTATACCATTTGAATGGGTAAGATTTTATTTAGCAGAAAGAAAAAGCCCAGAGTAAATGTATATGTCTAGACTTTTATTTTCTATAAGATTAGAAGCTATCCGTGGGATTACCATTATAGTTAATGGTTCCATTGGTATTTCGATTAGGAAATGTAGATCCATTTTGTATTTGTACTGCATTTAGCATTAATGCAGCATTTTGACTTGCTATAATTTCTTCTATAATCTTTGTACTTAATAGTAATAGGCTTATTAGGTTTGGCTCTGCATCAATATTTGTTTGAGTTGAATAGTTATTCGTTGTAACGTTATCAATTCCATTGGATAATACTTCTTTTGCAAATATTAATTCATCATTTTTATTAAATATATATTTTGTGTAACTTGTTACGTACTTACTCATTATACTAGCTTTTGTAACACCCGATACGTCTAAACTTAGGTTGGGATATTCAGCAATATTAACATCACAAATATACATAGGTAATATTCTACTATAAGATGATTTGTTTTCTTTTTTAATGGTAATCTTGGAGGTAATCCCTTCTGTTGATTTTATATTGATAATAATACTATTCCCTTCAATAGTAGGAATTAGTTTATATAGTTCTACTTGATCTGTTGAGTACAATAGTAACCCATTAAAATTGTTATTGGGGTTTTCGATAATGCTATAGTAACCAATTGTCGTACCTGAAGTTTCATATATCCTTAACAGATCATCCTTTTCAAAAGCAACTTTATCGATATCGATAGCAATAAGGTCATTGTATATATCATTAAGTCTTTTATTTGCCCATGTACTAGGTTTCGTTGTCGATATTGTTGAGTCCAATGTAATCGTAGTGATACTAAAACAACTTGATAATAGTAAAGCTGTTAAAGATATTAAAAAAAGTTTTATTTTCATTTATCTTTCCTAATTTTAATTTGAAGCAACGTTTTAATTAAATCTTTTTACACTATCAATATGCTTCTTATTGATTGGTATCTAAAAATTACTTTTAAAGAAATAGTGTTATAAAACCTTTTTTGAGTAAAAAGCCCAGAGTAAAAATATACTGTCTGGACTTTTGTTTAAATAAGTAGTTAATCAGAAGTTATCGAAGGGATTACCGTTATTATTTATAGACCCATCATTGTTGAATGCAGGATTTGAGGTATTGGGTGAGTTATATGGGGCTGAAACTCCTGACCCCATACCTGTCGTTATATCACTTATTAAATTAGTGCTGATTAAAAGTAAACTTACTATTTCTGGATCATTGGTAATATGGGATTGAATAGAATAGCTATTATTTACAATGTCATTAACACTTTTAAGCAATACCTCTTTAGCAAATAATAAGTCTCCTTCATTAGTAAACACATATTTCGTATTTCCTGTTACATCTAAAGATCCAAAGCTAGTATTTACCACATTCGATGCACTTAATTCTAAATTAGGATATCCCTCTAGGGAAACTTGGCATATATAGTTAATAATGACCTTTCCAAAGGATGGCTTAACATCACTTTTTACGGACATCTTTGATACAATTCCTTCTGATGAGCGAATATTAATAATTATACTAGTTCCTTGTATAGTAGGTATTAACTTGAAAATTTCTACTTGGTCTTTGTTGTAGAGGATAGCCCCATCGTAGTCATTATTAGGATTCTCAATTTTCTTGTAATATCCGAGAGTAGTCCCTAATTCGTCATAAATCCTTAATAACTCGTCCTCTTCAAAAGCAACATCATCCCATTTAATACTAATAAGATCACTGTAAGTGTCAGCTAATTCTTTGGTATTTACTACTTTACCATTGGCAGAAGAGGAAGAGATTCCTGTGGAAGGTATAAGTAGGCTCGCACAACTTGATAACAATATAACTGCCGTTATAGCTAGCATATAAAGTTTGAACTGCATTTTGTCTTTCCTTATGATATTTTGATGGCATATATTAGTTAAATACTTTTACATAATCAACATAGTTGCCTTGTCTATCTATAACAATTCCCTAAAGCTATTGATCCTCGGTTCCTCGTACTCTGTATAAATGTTTCTATAATCATAGAGGAGTGTGCCCATTTCTATGGCTTTGGTGCCTTCCTGGTATTTGTCCATTTTATCCCCAACCATAAGGCAATCCTTTGGTTCTAAAGGTTCCTCATATCCACGATTATCTCGGAAGGGGAGAGTCTGTTCCCATGGGGTGATAAGCTCTTGCACAAGGGAGGCCCGGGGGATTTTAAATCCTACCAGCTCTTTAAGAGCTGATAGCAGGTTATCTTATGATACGGTCCTTTTCTTCTTCAGGAGAACCTCCTAGGCAGTAGAGACTTGTATGGCCTCTATCAAAGAAAACAGCTTTGTAGTGGGAGACATTAATATCCAGGTTCCTAGCTAATTATTATCAAAGTGACTTAAATATTTACTCAGAGAACGGGACATTTCCTTGGCAAAGTCTGACATATATTTGCGCTTACAAAATGCTTTCATGTATTCATCAAAGTCACTTTCTTCTCCCTTCCACTGGGTAAACATTTGTCTTAACTTATCAGAGCTTAAGGGTTTATAGGTATTTTTCTGTACAATAAACTCCTTATCAACTCTTTTTGGTTTTTGTCTTTTTTTCTGTGTCTCTGTTGGTTCCCCATACACTAACATAGCAGCTGGGACCACAAAAGGATCCAGGTTAAGTAGTTCTACTAATTTTTCCTGTTGTTCATAGATATCTCCTATATAACAAGATCCTATACCAAGAGATTCTGCGGCAACGACTGTATTCTGTGCGGCAATGTTGGCATCGGAAAAGGCTAATAAGAGATCTCCATATCCGGGATTACGGCACTCCGCACCGGCTTCTTTGTAAGAATCAAGCCAGCGTCTACAGTCTGCAAGAAAGACTAAGACATATGGGGCTTTTGCAATAAAGGCCTGGTTGTCACAAAGGGTGGCTAATTCTTCCTTAATCGTTGGGTCTTCGATTTCTAATATGGTGTAGAGAAGCTGGTTCCCTGCAGTGGGAGCTTGAAGGGCGCTATTGATGATGGCGTCTTTTTCTTTTTCTTCTAACTGTCTATCTGTATAGACTCTTGTGGATTTTCTATTAAAAAGGGATTGGATAATGGGATTCAAACTTTACTCCTTGTTATGACCTTTAACAATAATTAGAAGGTATAAAATATACCTCAATTAAAGAGATGATGAGGTATATTGTAGGTTAATCGCATTGTTAAGGGAAGGTAATGAAACTAGTCTTTACTCCTCATGGTGTTAGCATTGAAGAGCAGCTCTTGGCTTTTAACAGTCCTATCAACGAATGGGAAATGGTCTTGGGACCTTGTGATCGATATTATTCTGAGGACCTTATCATGATTTGGGATCAATTAGGTATCTCCTGTCTGGTTCATGATGAAAATCCTTCCAAATGTTATCAGTTAAGTGTAAAACTATCAGAGGAACAAGTTGTTGATATTGATCCCATGTTCAGCTTTGATGGAATAGTCCAAATCCATGACCATATAATTGATTTCTTGGACAAAGACAGTTCCCTGGCTCTATTTGAGATTTTTGATAGTAAAGGGGGGCATTTTTATAATTCCATTGATTTAGGAGAGTATTCGTTAGTTCTTGTGGTGGATGAGTGGAAAATAGAGTCTTTAATCTATTACAAGAGAAAAAAAGATACCAACCAAGCATAGAAATGTATTCACTGATGAAATAAATATATCGCAAGGAAGCTTTATTAAGTTATCCATTCTGTGGTGCCTTTGTTTTTAGTTATGTAGTTTGGCAGTAACCTTTCTTGCTGTATTGATATTTCTAATGGTCATATATTTATACAGCTTATGGGATACCAGTTTATTCAGATGGCTTTTGTTATAGTTGTCCCTTTGGACATTCCAATAGAGGGCTCCCGGAGTGTATCTAAGGTTAATATAGTCCTTTTTAATGGGAAGTTGATTGAGAATCTCCTTGTCATCATATTCAGGGAAGAGATAGGCTATATCTGTTTTCTGGACTTTGTCATTAGTCCATTCTGTGGGAATAACATCTATGATTTGATCCATTTCTGTTGAAGATTTGATTAATGTTGGTATGGGGAAATTATAATGCAGAGCAAAAGCCTCAGTAAGGATTGCTTGTATCTGCCCTATTGATTCTGTTGGGGAAGTAAAAAGGATATTCCCTGAATTAATGTAACTACTAACTTCAGTGAAATGGAGAGAGGTGAAGAGTTCTTTTAACTCTTTCATATCCACTTTGTGATTTCCTCCCACATTTATTCCTCTTAGGAGGGCAATGTATCTCATGGCTTTATTATAATATAAGGATAGATAATATGTCACGTTCAGAAAGACTTATGCAAATATTAGAACAACTTAGATTACAGCCTTATGGTCTTAGAGCTCAGGATCTGGCTTCTTCTATGAATGTAAGTTTGCGTTCCATATATAGAGATGTGGCTACTCTTCAAGCACAGGGCGTTCCTATTGAAGGGGAAGCTGGTATTGGATATGTACTTAGAAGTGGTTACTTCCTTCCTCCTTTAACTTTTACCACAGATGAGATCGAATCCTTAGTCCTGGGAATTCGCTGGGTCCTGGAACATGGTGACAGTTCCCTTAAGGAAGGAGCGCAATCTTCTCTGGCTCGTATTAAATCTGTATTACCGGAACATTTACAGAAACAAATAGCCGCATCTACACTTTTGATTCCTTCTGAAGAAAAACCTCTTATCAATGACCATTTGATGTTAAGACTACGTCAAATCATTCAAAAGGAAAGGAAGCTTAATATCCTATATAGGGATTTGAAGGATCAAGAATCCCAACGTTGCATTTGGCCTTTCGCTATCGCTTATTTTCGGAATGCTTATATCCTCATGGCTTGGTGTGAAGAGCGTGCTGACTATAGGCACTTTCGTATTGATCGCATTCAATCTCTGGGGTACTTAGGAGAAAAATATCCTAAAACCAAAGCTGATCTTTTGAGAACTTGGCAAGAGAAGATAGGAATAGATGTAAATAAATACAAATTGTTTTAAGTCTACTGACAGAAACTGTCACTTCTTATTTGTAGGATATCCATAAATTCAGATTAAGGAGATCCTATGTTTACTGTTGAATCTATCGTCTTATATGTAAATGATATAAACGCATCAAAAAAGTTTTATGAACAAATTTTAGAAGGGGAAGGTCTTGTCCTGTCCCCAACCTTTGTTTCTTTTAACCTTAGTAATTTGAGCCTCGAATTAAAAGAGAAGGGTAGCAACATCCCTGAAGTGACTGTTACTGGCGGAGGTGCTGAAATCTGTATTAAGCTGGCTAATATTGAAGAATTAGAACAAGTCTATAAGAATTGGCTGGCCAGTGGTATTTCTATGCTTCAGAATATTACAGATGTTGTCTATGGCCTAACTTTTACGGCATCCGATCTTGACGAACATAGAATCCGTGTCTTTGTTGAAAAATGATATCAAAACATGGGGGAGGGGTAACTCTTCCCTTTAACATTCCAGTTTTGTTAGGAGGTTTCTATACTCCTGTTCATCTTTATCCTCCTTTAGAAAATGGCTGAACTTAATAAGTTTGTTAGCCCAATAGATGCCCACTTCTTTAGAGGATTTGATCAGATACTTTAGAATAGATTCTTCCACAGGTGGAAAAAAATCCCGATCTTGTTTGTATTTGTCTTCTAAGGCTGTTGAGAGATAAGGGGCTACTTGTTTTTCCACTTGAGTTATGAGGTCCTGAATCACTTGTTGTGCATTGGATCCATCTTTTTCTACCCACCATATATCTGTTCGCTTTCTCTCAGCTCTATTGGGGAGGGAAGCACGTTCGCCTGTTTGATCAATGCCGCAGGATAGGAACATTCCTCCCTCACTGGGCCATCTTCTGGGAAGCTTAATTCGGCCATCTCTATCGAGCTCATCACTATCATATAAAAAGCTATAGTAGGGCTCCACATGACAATAAAAGGAGGAAGAGGGCCATCCTGTTGATTGAGAAAAGGTCTTTCCCACGGTTTTGATTTGGAAACGGTAGATCAGTTTGTCATCCCATTTGTAGCTGTTTTTTACAGTTAATCTTTCAAAACCAAGGTTTTTTAGTACAGGATAAAGGTCTTTCTTAATTAATTTATTAAGTTCTTTCATCAGCTTTTACCTCGTAATTTTATTCTAGCATACAGTTCTTTCTTATCCTATAGTTGTAAAACCTTGTATAAAAGTTGGTGTTACTTAAATTTTTGAGGAGACAAAGTTGGAAGATAAACGTAATATTTTAAGAGAGGATAAACCATTTTCCTATAACATAATAAAGGATCAGAAAGCACAAGTCTTCTATAAGGGAAAGCTTGTGATGACCATCAAATCTGAAGAAGTGAACAAGTTGTTAGTTCTGAAAAATAAGGCTGATGAGTATCAGATTCAGCTCTTTCTTGCGAAAATTACCGGGCAATTTAAGCATGGAAACGAGAGATAAAGGAATCTAATGTTAATTATCTTGACAATGTTGATAAAGTAAATCATATTTCATGACATTATTAGGAGGTTGTTAGTGATATTTAATTATTCAATCACATGGGTAGTTCTGTTTGTCCTACTGCTTGTAGGGATATTCTTTACCAAAAAATCATTACATCTTAAGTTTTCTATACGAGTATTTGCGGCATTAATTCTTGGGGGAGCCTTAGGATTAGGTTTGTTTTTTTTCAGCAATGAAGCTGTAGTAGATAGTACGAGAAGATGGTTTTCTCTTGTTGGATATGGTTATGTTGACTTATTAAAGATGCTTATTGTTCCTCTTGTCCCAGCGAGCATTATTGGTGGGTTACTTAAGCTTAAGGACCAGCAAGAGCTCAAAAGTTTAGGTGGACGGACTATTGGATACTTCCTAACGACTGCGACCATTGCTAGTATTCTGGGTATTATAGTAGGAACTCTTTTTCATTTAGGTGTGGGGGTGTCTACAGATCAACTTCCATCACGGGAAAGTAATACTGTTGTGAACTTGTTCACACAATTTAGAGGATTTATTCCTGCCAGCCCTGTTAAAGCTGCTGCTGATTTGAATATGATACCACTTGTTGTTTTTGCATTGTTTATCGGTGTTGCAGGAGTTATTGAAAGTGGAAAGGATAAGGATAAAGTAGAGCCTTTTAGAAAGTTTTTAGAATCTTACTTGACCATTATTATCCGTGTCACAAAAATGGTTATTGCCTTGACTCCCTATGGAGTAATTGGTCTTATGGCTTATTGGATGTCCTATACTGGTTTAGGTGCTTTGGCAGACCTGGGCTTCTTTGTTATTGCTATAATTGTGGCTTGCGCCATCCATGTCTTTGTTGTGTATAGTTCCTTTCTTTTCTTTGGCGCTAAGGTTAATCCTTTGAAGTTCTTTAAGGCCGCAACTCCTGCCATGATGTTAGCCTTTACATCACGGTCTAGTTTAGGAACTCTGACATTAACTGTTGATACTATGAAGAATCGCTTAAAAGTGTCACCCGGTATTGCTAACTTTGTAGGTCCTATTGGTGCTGTTATGAATATGGATGCCTGTGGAGGTATCTTTCCTGCCATGGTGTCTATCTTTGCAGCCAATGCATTCAATATTGATTTGACTATTGTTCAATATGTTCTCATTGTTGTTGTCTCCATTATTGCCAGTGTGGGAAGTGCTGGTGTTCCTATGGGTGCTACTGCTTTTACCATTGTGACTTTGACCACTGTTGGCTTGCCTGTTGAAGCTATCGGCCTTGTTGCGGGTGTTGACTTCCTCGTTGATATGTTCCGAACGGCTACTAATGTCACAGGGGATATGGTTATTTCTGTATTAGTTGGTAACAAGTTGGGTGAGTTTGATAGGAAGAGTTTTAATGAACAGGAATTAGAATCAGCCTAATCCAGAAGAGGGAGAGCTTTTTATTAGCTCTCCTTTTTATTTAAAATATAAAAAGTTATCATGCAGCACAGGAACATCATTAAACTAGTTGTTTTAACAACCAGACTTCCTGTAATGCCAATATCCTGCCTATTTTGTATAGATTCCAGAATCCTTATCACCCAATTAAAGCTTTACAAACCATGCGTTTCATATTATATAAATAATTAGACGTGTCTAATTATTTTGAGGTTATTAGGAGAATGTATGTTTGAATCTATACTTGCTCTGGTTATATTTCTTCTTCTAGTCCTTCTGGGTGTTCTGTTTTTCAGACATGAGAAGGGTTGGTTCTGGCAATTAAGAAAGGGTTTAGCCTTGAATGATAGGGTTCGTATGGAAGATGCCCTTAAGTATTTTGCCAATTGTGAACTTGAAGGAGATATCTCCAGTATAAAAGGTACGGCTGCTGTTTTGAATGTTTCCGAGGCGGAAGCGGGACGTATTGTTACAAAGCTTATCAATCAACAGCTTTTGATGATGGATAATTCCCAATTTAAATTAAGTCCTGATGGTTTGTCCTACGGCTTGCGTATGATTCGAGCCCATCGTTTGTATGAAACATATATGGCTGAGTATTCGGGCTATAAGGAATCAGAATGGCATGAAAAGGCAGATTTTGCTGAGCATAAACTAACTGAAAAAGATATCGAAACTATAGAAAAGGAACTTAACTATCCTATACTGGACCCTCATGGTGATCCTATTCCGAATGCTCGGGGAACAATGAAGAGCTATGATAATGTTCTATCAATGAACGATTTATCTAATGGACAGGTCGGTGTAATTGTGCATTTGGAGGATGAACCAAAGGAAGTGTACAGCCAATTGACTGCTGAGGGCCTTTACCCTGGTTTAGAAGTTCATATCATCGATAAAGATAGTCGCAAGATCAAATTCTGGGCTGGTGATGATGAGCATATACTATCCCCTATATTGGCATCTAATGTTCATCTCAGTAATGTTTGTGATATCCAGGATAGGGAAAAAAAGAAGAAAATCCCTACAAAGGACTTAGCGTCCTATGCTCAGGGAGCATTCTGTAAAATCATAGGTATATCTCCTAAAATTAGTGGTACAGATAGAAGACGGTTGATGGATTTGGGTTTTTTGCCAGGTACAGTTGTTGAGAAAGAACTAGTTAGTTCCTCAGGAGATCCGATGGCTTTTCGGATAAGAGGAACACTGATTGCCATTCGGAAAAACCAGGCTGAACAGATTATGGCTAGTGATTATGAAGAAGAACCTAAAAAGGAGGTTATCCTATGAGTTCTAAAGAGAAAATTATCCCCGGGACACCCGATGCTTGTGCTTCTTGTCCAGCCTATTCCTCTGAAGGATTAAAACGTTTAGGCGTCAAGATGGATGAAAGTGATTATGTTGTCGCTTTAGCAGGGAATCCCAATACTGGAAAAAGTACTGTTTTTAATTCTCTAACCGGGTTACGCCAGCATACTGGTAACTGGCCTGGTAAGACTGTAAGTCGAGCTGAGGGGGCTTTTAGCCTTGATGGTGCTAAATATAAGATTGTAGATTTGCCTGGAACATACTCTTTATTGGCAACAAGTCTTGATGAGGAGATTGCTAGAGATTTTATCTTATTCGGGAAACCTGATGTAACTATAGTCGTAGTGGATGCAACAAGGTTGGAAAGAAATTTAAACCTTGTTCTTCAAGTTCAGGAGATTACCAATCATGTTATAGTCGCCTGTAACTTAATGGATGAAGCTAAGCGTCATGGTTTAGTTGTTGATACAAGAAGTTTGGCAAGAGATCTTGGTGTCCCGGTTATTCCCATGTCAGCTCGTAAAAATGAAGGTGTTCCCGAGTTATTGAGTACCATAGCACAAATGGCCAAAGGTCAAATAGAATCAAAACCTTTTAGAGTTAAATATGAGACGCCCCAGATCAAACATGCTATTGATGAGGTGACGGAACAAATACATAAGGATTATCCTGATATTCCCAATCCCCGTTGGGTTGCTGTTAGGGTATTAGATGGGGATGCCAAAATCATTGAAGCTCTCCGTTCCGGTGAGTTAGGTGATCTAAACAGGGGGGATACTTCAGACCGAAGTCACCAAATACAAGTGATAGGACATCAGTAATGAGTAGTGATAATTTTCAGGCTCTATTAGATAAAGCAGATAATCTTCGTTGGGAATTGGGTAATAATTTCCATGAGAAGGTAAGTGAAGAATTGTATCGTAATGCGACAAAAATTGCGGACAAAGCCGTAACTCGTCCTGATGAAAAACCTCGTTTTTACATTGATAGGACAGTCGATAAGATCATAACCAGCCGGGTTTGGGGTTTCCCCATTATGATATTAATGTTAGCGGCTGTCTTTTGGTTAACCATCAGCGGGGCCAATGTCCCTTCTGGTTTATTGGCGAATCTCTTTTTGGATAAAATCCATCCTGCATTAAAGAGTCTGGCACAGATAATAGGAATGCCCTGGTGGTTAAGTGGATTTTTGATTGATGGTGTGTATATGGCAACCGCTTGGGTCATAAGTGTCATGCTTCCCCCAATGGCTATATTTTTTCCTCTTTTTACTTTATTAGAGGATTTAGGCTATCTTCCCAGAGTGGCTTTTAATCTTGATTCCATGTTTAGTAAAGCTGGTGGACACGGTAAACAAGCTTTAAGTATGACCATGGGATTCGGTTGTAATGCTGCAGGTGTTGTCGCTACCAGAGTGATTGATAGCCCAAGAGAAAGGTTAATCGCTATTATTACTAATAACTTCGCACTTTGTAATGGTCGATGGCCCACACAAATATTAATCGCATCCTTATTTATCGGGGCTATGGTTCCTCCCTTATGGGCAGGGGTTGTGTCTGCTGGTGCTGTTGTTGCTGTAGCTCTTTTAGGGGTCTTCCTGACTTTTTTAGTTTCCCTGTTTCTCTCAAAAACAGTCTTAAGAGGTGAGAAATCGACTTTTAGTCTTGAGCTTCCACCTTATCGTCCACCACGGATTTGGCAAACCTTATATACTTCTATCATCGATAGAACCATTATTGTCCTTTGGAGGGCCATTGTTTTTGCCGCTCCTGCGGGTGCTGCTATTTGGCTGGTGTCTAATATTCATATTGGTGGAGAAAGCATTGCTTTACATTTGATTAATTTTCTTAATCCTCTGGGATTAGTTCTTGGACTTAATGGAGTGATTCTTCTCGCTTATATTGTGGCTATTCCGGCTAATGAAATTGTGATCCCAACGGTATTGATGTTAACAGTTCTTGTCACTGGCGTTAATGGGGTTGGTGCTGGTGCTGGTGTCATGTTTGAATTAGATTCTCAAAATACTATGATGAGTTTGTTCCAAGCAGGAGGATGGACATTGCTAACCGCTATAAACTTAATGTTGTTTAGTTTAATTCATAATCCCTGTAGTACAACGATCTACACAATATACAAGGAAACAAAGAGTAAGAAGTGGACTGCATTAGCAGCTTTATTGCCTTTAGCTATGGGTTTTGTTGTTACCTTTGTTGTCGCACAGGTATGGAGACTTATAGTTTAATGTGTTCTGAAATCCTTGATTTTTCTATATTAGAAGGGAGTGAGGACAGAGAGCCTCACTTCCGGGTTCGTGACCAGAAAAAAATTAGTTCTGCTATGGAAGAGTATCTTCTTTTGATTTTTGATCTCAGTGATCAAACCTCAGGACGTATCATGAGAGTGAGTACCAAGCATATTGCAGACAAGATGAATGTCAAACAATCCTCTGTCACCTCCATGTTAAAAAAGATGGCAGAAGTAGATCCTCCTTTGGTTGAGTATCAGAAACACCAAGGTGTGATATTAACGACAGCAGGAAGAAGGGAAGCTTTACAGGCTCTTAGGAATCATCGACTTTTAGAGTTATTCTTACATGACATCATGGGCTTTGCCTGGGATGAAGTTCATGATGAAGCTCTACGGCTTCAACATGCTATATCGCCTCACTTCACCAATAAGATGGCTGAGCTTCTCGATCATCCACAGTTTGATCCTCATGGGGCCCCTATTCCCGATGAAGATTTATATCTTCCTCCTCAACATAATATTCGTCTTCTCCAAATGAAGCCAAATCAATTATTACGGATAACAAGCGTTCCTGATGATAATCCTCTATTGCTACGTCATTTAGATGAGGCTGGTTTACGTCCCGGTTCTGTGTGTCAGATTGCTCAAATTAATGAAGACTCTAAAACTATAGAGTGCATTATCGGACAGGAACATGAGGCCAAACACGTTCTTCTTGATTGGAATCAAGGTTTGTCAATTACAGTTGAATTGGCTTTTACCTGATTGACTGATAATTCAGTTTTTTATGTAGTCCTTAGTATTTAATACTTGAGTGTGCTAAAGTTAAGTTCATTATGAAAGGGAAAAAATATAAAGTCCGATATGTTATTGTTCCTTTACTGCTAATAGGTGTTTTTTTTATCATCTATAAGGGGTTTATCTATTCTAATTATTATGTATCTACCTTAATCCCCATTGATAAAGAACGTTCCCTTGTCTTGGTAACCCAAGAATGGAGTAGAAGAACTGATAAAAAATTTATTGCTCTTAACCATATAGATAAGGGCATTATATGGAAATACAACGTTGATAGTTTCGGTTCTCTATTAGCCAATAGTTTTCTCTATGAAAAATCTTTTCGGCGAGATGTAATGATTAAGAACAATCAAATCAGTGTAATGCTTCCTAAGGACAAAATGGAAATCTTTAAGTTTGATTTATCTACTGGTGATTTGATTGATAAGATTTCCATTCCCTTACCGAGGAATAAGACAATGTCCTGGGTGTTTTTACATGATAAACAGAATATTTACGCCCGATCCAGGAATGAAGAGGGCCATCCTTGTATAACTGCCATTGATTTTGATACTTTACAAATCCTTTGGCAAGGCATTTTAATCTCTGATATTGATAGATCCCTTTATGAAAAGCAATTGCCCTTTCAAAACGATCATTGGATTGTTTTTCATAGCAGGGAGGATCAAAACATAGAACTAACTGCTATTAAGAAGGATGATGGCTCCTGCCTAAACTTCTCTATAGATGATGTTGGTGTTCTTAAGGATGATCTATACTATTATCCAAGAAATAATACTTCTGGAAATATTGTTCTTAATGCTCTTGATTTAAGAACTGGACAAATATCAACCAAATATGATCTACCTTTACTTGAGTCTCTACACAAGAAAGCGGTGACACCAGAATCATCAATATTCTTATATAAGGAAAGTTTACTATATCCTTGGGTAGATGATAGCCGCATGTATTTAAAAGCCCTGGATATAAACACAGGAGCAAAGAAATGGGAGCTTCCCTTACCTGCTCATTATTATTGGTTGACCCCCAGTATCTCTCGATACTATAAAAGTAGTCCTCTCGTCGGGGGCTCTCCTTATTTTAGAACACCTTACGTTCCTTTTGTTCTTAGGGAATCTTCTTCTCAAAGTTTTACAGAAGATAATGATAGGTTGAAACATCTTGTGATTAATTTGGATAAAGGTGAAATCGCGTGGCAAAGTAAGGGGGTTTATCTTCCCCGTAATGAAGTAATCAATGAAGTGAGTGAATTAAATCACTTTCGCTATCCCTATTATTATATGTACCTGTATGTTCCTGGTAATCGATATGAGGAGTCCCATTCTATTATGGGAATTGATGGGAATACTGGTGAAATACTTTCCTGGGTTCGGCTAGCTCGAGGACATGAGAATAGCAATGAATATCTATATTTTCCACAACAAATAAAAACCTATGCTCTTAGTTCGAAAGCTTCTTCTATTATCCCACTAAGTAGAAATGTTTTTTTTGATATTACAACAGGATATCTGGAAGGTAAGGATAAGAAAAGTTTTTCAGTGGAAGATATAAGGAAGGATATGTTTAATGATTTCGGTTTATAAAATCAAATTACACTTCTTAGGGTGTATCATTATTTTACTTCTTGCTCATCCTCTATATGGTGATGATACCTTCCGGGAAATAAAATTGGAAGATAATTCTATTATTCGCTGGATGACTAATCCCAATAGAGATCATAATAAAATAAGTGTCCAGCGGATTAATAATAATGAGATCCTTTGGCAGAATGTTCTTTTAGATTCAACACCTTATCTAGATAACGTGGCTGTTCCCATATCAGCTTATGAAGCAAAGAATGGAATAGTTTGTTTTCCCATTACGAATCCAGTAGACAGTCATGGAGAGTTAGCTAGACAGCAGGTTGCTTTAAATATTGAAGATGGAGTTTTATTATGGGAAACTTCTCTTCCTGTGGGGGTGACACAAGACTATTTCTATTCCATAAGTGATACTTCCCATATTTATATTCATAATAAACAGGCATATGATGAGACCGTTCCTTCTTTGTATTGTCTAGATAGAAAAGATGGCCGTATCCTATGGTCAGAATATAGTCCTCCTCAGGTTGCTTTAGTCTTACAAAATGACGAATACCTATTGTTACATAATGGACAGTTACAGTCTTTTTATGTTTATTCCAAGTCTGATGGAGCTATGTGGCAGGAGAATTGTTCTTCTCCAGTTTTTATCCATGATGATCATTTGATATGGCTCTACTTTAATAATGATCATATTGAGATTAACCAATCCTCTTGGGCAGGTGAAAAAAAGATTCTATTTCAATTATCTAACACAGTAAGTTATCATTTGAGTCCTTATATAAAGAGTTCAACCTTTTTTTTTACTGAAGAATACTACCAATCGCTTCTATATCCTACTTTGTTAACAAAGGATTCTATTGTTATTCCCATGGTTAATGAAAGAGATAAAAATTGTCTGAATGCCTATTCACTGGAAGGAGAATTACTTTGGACTTACACTTTAGGAGAAAAGGAAAGTTTTAACTGGTCGAGAATTTATAATCGTCCATTCCTTCCTTTTCCATATAATATACCCAATTCCCTTATTAAAGCTTATCCTTATGCTTCGACTTTCTATCAATCGATTTCCAGGTATCATCCCCTTCTATTGGGAGATCGATTAATTATGTTGGACCTAGGTTCTGGTAAAGCTTTGTGGAGTCAAGAATCCAAGAGGTCTTCTGACTATTATGTAGATACTATCAGCATGAAGGATAACTATTATATCTTAATTGAAAGAGGTCTATTGAATGAAAAGCAACCAAACTACCTTTTAAAAGTAGAATCTGGAATAGTTAAGGAATTTTATGAATACGGTGATCTTAATTCCACAGATATTGGAAGGGGGCGTACACCAATTCATTATTTAGTTGAAGGCCATGATGAGTTCATTAATTGGTCTACCATAGATCAAGCAATAGCTACTATGTTAATTTCAAATTATGGATTTCCGATTCAAGCCTTCCGTGCAGAGACAATGGATTAATATTGAGCATATAGGGATAGTTCTACTAGTCAGTTAATCCTATAAGGTTATATCATGAGTTATATTGTAATATAGGAGGTCATGTTAATGAGTGATAGGGATACTTATTTGCAATTATACAAAGAAGGACCTTTTCGCCTTAGACAGTTACTGGCGTCCATACCTGAAGAAGCTATGATATACCAGCCAGGACCGGATCGATGGAGTATTCAGGAGATTGCCATTCATGCTGTTGATGCAGATCTTAATGGATACCTTCGCTTTCGTAAAACAGTAGCAGAACCTGGTGCTACCATTCCTGTTTATGATGAAACTGTGTGGGGTCTGAGATTGGATTATATGAATACAGACTTAGATACAGCTCTTAATCTGATGGATACTTACCGCAAATATTTACTTGATTTCTTAAATAAAAGGAAAGAGGAAGATTGGGATAAATATGTCATCCATCCTGAAGTTGGCAAAATGACTCTTGATATTGTTCTTAAGACGTATGCCCTTCATTTGTTTGGTCATATAAAACATATTGAACGTACATTTAATGCATGGAAACGGTTTCAGATTGGTCAAACCATTGATATCTCTAAAAGCTTTTGGGAACCGATCACGGATAAAGACATCGTTATATAAAAAAACAGCCGGATACGTCCGGCTGTTCCTTACTGTTTAACCAATATTGATTAATATCTGTAGTTGTTGTTTCTTGGTCGATCGTTCTTTTCACGAGCAAGGTTAACAACCAATTTTCTGTCCATCCATTCTGCTTCATTAAGCTCTTGGATTGCTTTTTCAGCTTCTTCTTGCTGAGCCATTTCTACGAAACCAAAACCTTTTGATCGGTATGTTTCTCGGTCTGTGATAATCTTAACGTTTTCAACATCACCATATTGGGCAAATAATTCGCCTAAATCATCCTCAACTACTTTAAAATTCATGTTACCAACATATAACTTTGTAGACATTGCTACTCCTTCTTACCGGTATTCCCGGGATAAAATTTTTGTTTAATAAACAAAGTAATACCTTAGACCATATACGCTGATGATTAGTAATTGGGACAATTAAAAACGACAAGGATACTGGAAAAATAATACTTAACTCTATAAACACAATCCGAACTATATACTACTTGCGTATTAAGTTAAAGGGCTAATTACCCTATTAATAGATATTTAATAAAAAATATATGTTATACTTAGTGTCATGAAACAAATAGCATTATTGTTATTGGCTCCCTTTATTTTTGTGTTGACTACCTGTGGTGTTTGGATAAGTAGGCCAAGTATTTTTCATGAAGTCCTCTTTATTGGTACTGCGGAAGCGGGGTTTCGTGAGGTAGCGGATGTTAATATAAGTCCTGAAGAAGCATATGAATTGGCTAAACCTCATATAGGTTTAACTTATGATATACGCAACCAGGTGCGTCAATATCCCGCTGATAAAGGTATCTTTAGGGATTATCTTTTAAAAAGTGGTAGATACTACTATATTTGTCGCGATAACTATCCTTATAAAACTTATTATGCCTATTTGCGACATGCTATAGTGGTTGATAGCAAGACAGGGGATGTAACCCTGCCTTCTCAAAAGTAATTAGGAGTCTTCTTCTATAGCTAGACTGTTGAGCATGTCAAATACAAAGTCTACATCAAGAATATGATAACATTGACTTTCTCGTGGCTTGATAAGAGGGTAAGCCACGGTAATAATTAATTTTTCTGTATATTCTGAGAAATACAAGTCAGATACATATACTTTGTTTGTGTCTCTAACAGACTCAAACCACGGACGTTTATCAAAACTCTTAGACTTGAGAGGTTTGAATTTTAGTCTCTCTCCTTTATTGGTATAATAATCGGTGACACGTAATCCTTGATGATCAACTACTGTTGTCAATTGAATAGTTCCTTCAATTTTAATAAATTCTTCGATCAAATCATCCCAGTCGGTAATATCTGCTTGTTCTAGTACATGACAAAGATTAGCACTGATGTTACAAGCCACACTTTGAGCTGTGGCTATCTCCTTATTAAGATTAGATTGGTAATAGTTTGGCAAATAGCGTTTAACTTTTGTCTTTAGTTCTTTTGAAGAGATGCTCGTTGTTCTACCATTTTCAAATTGTTCTACCACCCAAGCATTAATAAGACGAACACAAGGATGATTCTTGGATATAGGCTTTAGTTCCCCTTTTAGAATGAGAGGACTATTTTCATTAATCCAACGAGCTATACCAGCAACCCCTGACTTATCTGTTACGACTGTCGTAATGGGGCGATTTAGAATGCTTTTTGTATCAAAAATGTTGTAGATTTGTTCATTCTTGATTAAGCCATCTGCATGAATACCTGCTCTTGTTGTATTAAAGTCTTTACCAACAAAGGGCATATTATCAGGGATAGGGTATTTGATTACATCTTGGTAATACTCGCTTAATTCCTTAAGGATATGCAAATCCATCCCATCTGAATTTCCTTTCAGTCCCCAATATTCGACCAAAGCAGCTTCCAAGGGGGGATTCCCTGTCCTTTCACCAATACCAAAAAGACTGGCATTGAGGGAGGATACTCCATATAACCAGGCAGAACTGGCATTGGCATGAACTTTGTGAAAATCATTATGTCCATGCCATTCCAAGGACGTAGAGGGAATACCAACTTCATGAGTTAATAAATGAATCATCTTGGGAATGGATCTAGGTAGTGCTACACCAGGCCAAGCTAATCCAAATCCCATTGTGTCGCAAAGGCGGATTTTGACAGGTCCTTTTACTTCTTCTGACAATTTCTTTAATTCTTCTGCAAAAGGTAATACAAAGCCATAAAAGTCCGCTCTTGTAATATCCTCAAAATGACAGCGAGGGGTAATCTCATTGTCTAAAGCGTTTTTGACAACTTTAAGATAACTTTCCATTGTTTTTTTGCGATTAGATTTGAGTTTCATATAAATGTGATAATCTGAAACGGAAGTAAGAATCCCTGTCTCTTTTAATTCAAATTGCTTTACAAGTTGGAGGTCTTCTTCGACGGCTCTGATCCAACCGGTTATCTCAGGAAAAGGAAGATCAAGGTTAAGACACTTTTCTACAGCTTTCTTATCTTTTTTGGAGTATAGAAAAAATTCAGTCTGGCGTATAATCCCCTGTGGCCCCCCTAAACGGCTCAACAATTTGAATATATGTTCAATTTGTGCAGGTGTATAAGGTTCTTTTGCCTGTTGGCCATCTCTAAAAGTTGTATCTGTAATCCATATCTCTTGAGGTAGATTCATGGGGACCATGATGTTATCAAAAACTATTTTGGGAACAGACGTATAAGAAAATTGGTCAGAGTAGTAATTCGGACTTAATGACTCATTAGTCCCTCTACTGTCTAATATCATAGGAATCATCCTCCTCTTGCAAACCATTAGATTATTAGTAAAAATTATTTATTCCTACTTAAAATCCTTAAATGAGTCAATGATTCCTTGTTAATAATGAGCATAAATATACACGTTAAGAGTAAGTATTTTACGGAATAGAGAAATAATATTCTATAATTACAATTATTGTGTAATATGTATGCAGATTATGATTGGTTGTAATAAAACCTGCTTATTGATATTAACATTGTCATATTTACTTATTTCCGATCTAAGATGTTATCAGAATGTAGAAATAAAATAAAAACCACCCTTTTTGGGTGATGTAAAATATCCATGATAAAGCAAAAATAAATCCATAGAGATACCAAAACATATTTTTATTAAGTAGGAGAGAAAGTAAATGAAAATGAAAGTATCATCTTTGATCTTATTTTTACTATTTGTAGTAGGATGTGATATGGGTTTGGAAGTCAAAGAAGATTCAACAGAATCTGATTATTCAAACTCAAGAGTATCAGATAACAGAGGATTATCTGATTATTATTTTAATTACTATGGAATTGTTGAAAAACAGAAGAACAGAGCCTTAGATAAGTCCAGTAGTCAAAATAATGTATATGGAAATAGTGATTATCATAAAGGTTCTAATCAACAATGGTTAATCATGCCAGTATCTATTGGTAGTAATTTAAATTATATAGTGTCAAGAAGTAACTCTGGTGTCCTAGATGTTCATCATAGTAACAACCTTTATGCTTATGACAATGTTACCTTGAATAATAATCAAGAATTTAGACTTATTAAAGGTTCTGGTAATCTGTATCATATTGAATCACCATGCCGCAATAATAAAGTATTTGATCTTTGTAATTCCAGTGGGAATAAGAATCCATTTAATAAACCGTCTAGGAAGAAAAATAACTTATATATGGGTAATTATTCAGGGAATGATAACCAGCAATTTAGAGTGGAAAAACTATATACTTTATCTGCGATGAACGGATTTAAGTTAGATGAAACTCATCCTGAATCTTTATTCAAAATTGAACAACCACCAGTCCGACTATCAAATATATCTGTTCATCTAGACCATTATTTAAATACTACCTTAGTGGGAGAAGGTTTAATACCTTATGTACTTATAGATGATCCTCTATATTCAAAAAATCAACAATTAAGAGAAACTCCTTACTATGTGTTAAAGAGAAAACAAGCCTGGTATAAACGTTTTGATTATACATTTAATCCTTACTCTTCCGTAGTTACACAAGAGTATAAAATAGAAAAAGGTGTACATAACTCTACTTCCATAACTACTCAGAAAACTATTTCAACCGGTTGGAGTGTTACAGGTGAAGCAGAATACACAAGTAATAATACTAAGAATACTTATGGTCAAAGTTTTAGTAGTAACACATCAACAGATATTACACTTGTAAATACATACTCTAAGGATCAAATCAGAACGTATACAAAAAAAGTCGATTTCACAGGAACTACAGAAGAGGTAAGACTTGTAATCTATCAACTTGTTGATATTTATTCCCTAGATCGATTAGATGGCTCGCATTTGATAGATGCATGGACGGTTAATTATGATGGTTATGTTAGCCAAAGCTATTTTGCACAAGATGCAATTGATCTAGATACCACAGCAAAAGGAATTAAAATTTCTAGTAAGTGAGTTTTAGAATTAGTTTTTGGTATCTCTTGTTTAAATGTATTACCATTTTTAATCTTAGTTTAGTCGTTGCCATTAAATAACAAAGCATAAGAACAAAAAATCTATTTGTATTTGACAATCAATATACCGAACGGTATATTGATTGTATGGATAATCGGGATAAGATAAAGCAGGTTGCCACAAAGCTATTCAGTCGACGAAGCTATGAGAATGTAGGTATTCAACAGATAGTTGATGAATGTGGCATCTCAAAGCCTACTCTATATTACTATTTTTCTAGTAAAAAGGGTCTTATGGAAGCCATTCTAAAAGAAGAGTTTACCCCGTTTTTAGAAGGTCTGGCTGATATCACACAGTATGCAGGTGATGTAATGGGTACCCTAAGAGCCACTGTGCTTAGTTATCAAAATTTCTCAACAAATGATCCTTATTTATATTATCTCTACAAAAGCATGTCAGCGATGCCTGAACAAAGTGACTCATATTTATTAGTAAAATCATTTTCTGATAGGGAATCAGATATCGCCAGGCAACTATTTGCTGATATTGCAAAAGATCATGGAAACATAGGTAATAGATCTGTTATTTATGGATCTACGTTCTTAGGAATGGTTGAAACTTATATTAAGTTGATACATTCATCATTTGAGTACACTGAGGAAGATTTACTTTATCGTGTTTTGCATCAATTTCTTCATGGTATATATTCTTAATTTTTTTAATTTATTTGTATACCTACCGGTAGGTATTAAGGAGGAGCATAATGGCAATTAATTGGAATAGTAAAACGTTTTATCACCTTTATCCTTTAGGTTTTTGTAGCAGTCTTAACAGGAACGCTTATTCTGAGCTAGAGGCAAAACCCTTGAAAAAAGTTGAATCGTGGCTTAGTCATCTGGAGAATATTGGTATTGAGGCCTTATACCTCGGTCCGGTTTTTCACTCTACCTATCATGGTTATGACACTATTGACTGGTATACAATCGATCCTCGTTTAGGTTCTAATGAGGAATTTAGAGAATTATGTCAGCATATAAAGGCTAAAGGAATAAATATCATATTGGATGGTGTCTTTAATCATGTAGGTAAAGAGTTCTGGGCCTTTAAAGATTTGATATCCAATGGAAAAGAGTCCCAATATGTTGATTGGTTCGCTGGTATTGATTTTAATAAAACAGGCCCAGATGGAGAACCTTTTGCTTATGAAGGTTGGGAAGGTCACCATAGTCTTGTTAAACTCAATTTAAACAACCAAGACTTGCGAAATCATATCTTTGGTGCAGTAAAACAATGGATAGAACTATTTGATATAGATGGGATTCGATTTGATGTTGCCTATTCTCTTGATAGAGCTTTTTTAAAGGATTTAAAAAGTTTTATCCGTGTAATGCGGGAGGATTTTTATTTTCTATATGAAGTGATTCATGGTGATTATGGGCAATATATTGACCAAAGTAATTATGAATCTGTTACTAACTACGAATGCTTTAAGGGTATATATTCCTCCCATAATGATCGCAATCTCTTTGAAATTGCCCATTCTTTAGGTCGCCAGTTTGGTTCAGAAGGTATTTATAAGGGGAAGACCTTGTATAATTTTGTGGATAATCATGATGTGAATCGCATCGCCAGTCTTGTTAAGAAGCCACAATGGATTCATACCTCTTATATCATTTTATTCACTATGCCAGGGGTCCCCTCTCTATATTACGGAAGTGAGTGGGGGATACCTGGAAAAAGAACAGACACCAGTGATATAGCACTACGTCCTACAAAGGAAGAAATTGAAAAGCAATTTAGGGATGAACATATACTAAATACAGTAAAAAGATTAATAACTATTAGAAAGCATCATCCCGCATTACAAATAGGTACGTACAAGTCTATTCATATTGAATCCACAGTTTTAGCTTTTACGAGAGTAACAAAAGAAGAACGCATTTTAGTATTGATCAATATAGATGACAACGTGAAGACTATCAACTTACCTGTCAAAGGTTCTAACTACTTCATAGATCTGTTAAATACAGGTGACAGCTTTCACTCTGATGGTTATAACGTAAGTGTCACACTATACCCAACATGGGGAAGGATTCTCAAATACTAATGATCATCCCTTTTGTCTACTTTTCAATAATGAAGTATTACTTGAAGTATCGCATTGACAACATTACTCATTAATTTGTTTAATGCTATCCAATTGTATCCCTTGTATATAGATGGCTACAAGAATATAATCTGTCAACTGATATAATCATGGAGTTTAATATGGCAACTATTCTACCAGATATATCCCGAACTTTTTCAGAATTTCTATTATTACCTAATTTGACGAAAAAGATACACGTTGGGGAAAATGTATCTTTGAAGACACCAATGGTAAAACACAAGAAAAATGAAGAGTCGGAGTTATATCTAAACATTCCCCTCACATCAGCTGTTATGCAATCTGTTTCAGATGACAGCATGGGTATTGCACTGGCAAAAGAAGGGGGAATCTCCTTTATATATAGCTCCCAAGCTGTAGAAACCCAAGCTGAAATGATTAGGAAAGTAAAGCAGTATAAAGCTGGTTTTGTTACATCTGATTCTAATCTTGGACCTGATAATTCTCTATCAGACATCATTGAATTAAGTCAAAGAACGGGACATCACACTGTGGTTATCACAGAAGACGGGACTTCTAAGGGTAAGTTATGTGGAATTGTTACTAGACGTGATTATAACATTCACAAAACCTCGATGGACACTAAAGCAAAAGATATCATGACTCCTTTCTCCAAATTAGTTGTAGGTAAGGTTGGTATAAGTTTAACTGATGCCAATACCATGATTTGGGACAATAAATTAAACTCTCTACCCATCGTTGATGAAGACGATCGTCTTGTGTTCTTAGTCTTCCGAAAGGATTACGAAGATCACCATAAGAACAAACTTGAAAACATTGATGATGATAAACGTTTACGTGTTGGAGCAGGGATCAACACTCATGATTATAAAGAACGTGTTCCCGCAGTTGTAGAAGCAGGCGCGGATATTCTTTGTATTGACTCTTCCGATGGATTTAGCGAATACCAAGGGGATACTATCCAATTCATTCGTGAAAAATATGGGGATTCTGTCAAAATTGGTGCTGGGAATGTTGTAGATGCTACTGGTTTCTATTACCTAGCGGAAGCTGGTGCTGATTTTGTTAAAGTTGGTGTAGGAGGAGGATCCATTTGTATCACCCGTGAGCAAAAGGGTATCGGTAGGGGACAAGCTTCTGCTTTGATCGACGTAGTAGCTGCTCGTGATGCGTATTGTGAACGAACTGGTATCTATATTCCTATCTGTTCTGATGGAGGGATCACCTACGATTATCAAATGACTATGGCCTTAGCTATGGGGGCCGATTTCTTAATGCTAGGTCGATATTTTGCCCGCTTTGATGAGAGTCCCACTGAGACTGTTAATATTAATGGACGTATTTATAAAGAATACTGGGGCGAAGGATCTTCTCGTGCTAGAAATTGGCAACGCTATGACCAATCAGTATCTTCACGATTAGTGTTTGAAGAAGGGGTAGACGCTTATGTCCCTTATGCTGGTAAGCTCGAAGATAATCTTATGATTACTTTAAAGAAGATAACATCAACCATGTGTAATTGTGGATCCTTAACACTTAAAGAATTCACACAAAACGCAAGATTGACTCTTGTTTCTTCTACTTCCATTATGGAAGGGGGCTCTCACGATGTAATCCCCAAGAATAATAAGGATTCTGCGAACTAATCTTATCCATAACCTAATGAAAGGCTTTTGCCTTCATTAGGGCTTATACAAAAAGTCTGTATAGTTAAGAGTGAACTGTTCATATAAACTATCCATAAGTTCTATTTCTACAGGGTCGACCACTATTATTATGGCCGTATCACCTCCTGTGGTTCCTTTGACTAGAAAACCTAGATCCTGATAGTAACTTCTAACTTGATTTATATAAGAAATGGATGTTTCAGTAATAGATTCATACCCGTCCTTGAAATGAATAAGGATAATGTGAAGAGCCTTGTCATTCTTAACAAATGACATATTCTGATAGGACGTATATTTGTTCTGTTTTAAACTTTTATCATTGGGTTCTTCTATCACTTCTGTTAATTGATAACCATAACTTGTCATTACTTTCTTAACGTTCTTAAGTGTATAATCACTATTTACTCTGTGACAGCTTCCTAGTAATCCTAGACTAATAAAGAGTAGGGATCTTAACATTTTCCTCATGGTTTTTATCCTTGGTTATTCTTTCTCTCTTGTGCTATCCTATAAAAGTATACTGACCTATTGGTTAAAAACAATACAGAGAGTGTGATATGGCTGATAAAAAGTTTAAATTAAAATATATCCTGCTTATTTTAACCCCTCTAGTTATCATAGGAGTTTTTCTGTTCTATAACTATGTTTACACTAGCTATGAATCTTATGTATACATCCCTTTAGACGAGAACCAATCCATAACAATAACTACCCTAAATTGGAAAAAAAGAGAGAGTAAAAAGTATATTACCCTAACAGATGTTCATAAGGGGATTCTATGGAAATACCAAATTGATAGAAGTTATGAATTTCCTAGTACAACATTTATATATGAGATGTCTTACAGACGTGATGTCATGGTAAAAGGTAATGAAATAAGCTTCATGATGGAACAGGATGATATGGTCCTGTATAAATTCAACCTGAGAACAGGTGAGTTGATAGATCAAATTGCCTTTCCCTCACCCCAGCGGTCTATAATACCATGGGCCTTTCTTCAAGATGATAATAACTTGTATTGTCGTACAGTAAATGAAAAGGGACAGCCCTGTGTTAAAGCTATTCGTTTTGATGATTTTGAAGTGCTATGGGAGGCTACCTTAGAAGATCTTCAAGATAAAATGTGGGTTGGTGACCAGATTCCTTATCAAAATGCTGAATGGATAATTCTTCATGGTGGTGACCCTAAGCATCCTAATATCCACGTTATTAGCAAATCTACAGGACAATACCATCACTATACGGAATTAGAAATTGGTGTATTAAAATCAGATTTCTATTATTATTGTTACTCCTTAGATGAGGCAACTGTAGGATTATTTGAGCTCAACCTTACCACTGGTGAGAGTCACAAACTATACACTTTAGGGGATAAGGACTCTGGAAAATCCCCCTTAACTAATGAAAGGTCCGAATCTAAATCCCTTATTTGGTTGTATCAGGATTCCCTTGTTTATCCTTATATAAAGGATGACCAAGCCCATGTTCGGTCCCTGGTTCTGGATTCAGGTGAAGAAAACTGGGACATTTCCTTTCCTCCCTTTTATTACCCATTGACTTTAGCTTCTTCACGCCATCATCGTAGTGCTCCAGAATACGCTTTTACTCCCTATATTCAGGTTCCTCATATGATTTTTATCCTTACGGAATACGGTCCTGATGCTCCGGAAAGCCAATATACCAATACCATACATACTATGGTGAATATGGATAAAGGACAAATAGAGTGGACCAGCAATCCTGTTTTAACATATCGTTATAATCTCGAAGATGAATTGGAAAAGTGGAATCATTTTCAATATCCTTATTATTATCTTTATCTAGATATTCCTAACAATAAATATGATTATTCTCCCTCCGTTCTTACCATTAATGGTCTCACAGGAGAAATCTTAACTTGGTCCCGTTTTGGTTATAAGGAAAAAGGACAGAAGAACTATCTCTACTATTTTAAAATAGCAGAGGATTATCCTTTACGCAGAGAATCTGCTTCCCTTATTCCTTTAGGACCAACCGCCTTTTATGATAGTAAGACGGGAAGGATCTATGGAAAAAATAAACGCAAATATTTCAGTGAAGATGTACGTGATAAACAAGGAGCTGTGTATGGCCTCTAAGATAATGATGTGCTTTGCCATACTTCTTATTAATCTCTTTCCTGTTTATGCTTCTGATGCCTTCTATCGAGTGACCACAGGAGATGATGAGTACGTTGAGTGGAGTGAACCCTATGATTATGATTCGAATGATAGATTTCTGAGAATAAGCTTATATCGTAATTCTCAAAAAGTCTGGAGCACTGATTTCATGGATTTAAAGGCGGATTTAGAAGCTGTATCTCTTCCTCTCACGGCCTATATTGTAACAGATCAGATAATCACTTTTCCTGTAACATTCCTAATGGATAAGGAAGGTGACCTAGCACGACAACAAATAAGTATAAAAAAAAGTGATGGATCTCTCCTTTGGTCAATGGATTTACCTGTCGGTATTGGACAGGAATATTATTATTCTAATTATGATGGGAAGCATCTATACATCCACAATCAGCATCCCTTTGAAAGAGACCTCTTCCCAGTAACCTGTATAGATATGGAGTCTGGGAATAAGTTATGGGATAGTATAGGGCCTTATGAAGCAGCTCTTCCTTTAGATACTGAGGACTATTTCATTTTACACAATAGTAAGTTACAGCGCTTTTATGTTTATGATAAATCAGATGGTGCTTACTGGACTCAAAGGTGTAATTCTCCTGTTTTTATCTATGAGGATAAAATGATTTGGTTAGAATTAGAGGGAGGCACTTTAAATATATGTAGGGCCAGTGAACCAGGGAAAAAAGAGGTCCTCTTTACTGTCACATCAACTTCAAAGGAACAGATAATACGCTATAACCCAGGAACCACTCATATTTCTATGACTCGTATTCCTTATGGTGATTCCCTCTTAGTTCCCTGTCTTATGTACAAAGATAAACTAATCATTCCCTTTAGAAACTCTCAAGGTCAGGAATCTTTAAAAGCTTTTAATCTAAAGGGCCAAGTTCAATGGTCTTTAGCCCTACCTACAGGATATAAACTGGACTACCACTCCTTTTATGGTAAGGATACTATCCTTGGACCCTATAATATTCCTAGGGATTTTCTTAAGGCCTATCCGAAGCATGCGCCCCAATATCAAAGCCATAATCCTATCCAGCCTTTCCTTATAACTGTTGGTTATCCCTATTATTCTGATGTGATGCTCACAGATTTGGATAAAGGTTCAATTCTCTGGTTTCAAAGAGGAGGAGACGAATCTCCCTATGTGGTCGGTGTCTTAAAAGATCTGGATAGGAATTACTATTTCTTAGAACAAACAAATCAAGAAGATGATGAATATAATTATGTGCTACGTGGATCAGAAGGATTCCTAACAGAATATGTTCGTTATGTGGCAGATACTTTTGACATGGATGACATCGGAGTCTCCCCCTATCATCGGGTTATACAAAGTCATACGGAGTTAATGAATTGGAAAGCTCTCGATGAGGATATTATACAATCCTTAATTGCAGAAGCTGGCCTGCCTCTAAAGGCGTTTACGGTTAACAATGGTACAGCGGAGTGAGAAAATACTTCCTTTATTCTATCCCCTTTATCCTTATTCTTGCTATCATTGGGGTTATCTATAGTCAGTATTTTTATGCTAGCTATTATTATAGTAATGTTATTCCTGTTGATGACAAACATTCCCTTGTCTTGATAGAGCAGTCTTGGCAACAAAGAGATTCACAAAACTTCCTAGCCTATAATGATATAGATAAAGGCATTATATGGAAGTTCAAAGTAGACTCCTTAAGTCTCATGTCTTCTTCTCAATGGATGTATGAAAAAAACATCCGTCGTGATGTTATGGTAAAAAATGGTCAAATAAGCATCCTACTACAGCAAGAAAAACAAGAATTATATAAGTTTGATATCAATACGGGACAGCTTTTGGGCCAAGTATCCTTAGATTCCCCAACAAATGAAGATGAGATATATTACTGGATGTGTCTCCACGATGGGCAGAATATCTATTGTAGAACTATTAATGCGGAAGGGGAGCCGAGCCTCGCTGCCATAGATTTTGATAGCTTTCAAATATTATGGTATGTCCCTCTAAAGGGGGGTAGCGCTCCTTATCAAAATGATAAATGGATCATATCCCATGAAAAATCGTATCCCCATAATTATCTTAGAGTGATATCCAAAGTTGAGGGGACTTCTCTCCTTATTCCTCATTCTGGAAGGGGATTTCTTAAGGATGACTACTATTACTATCCCGACTTTCTTCAGAATAACGAGATATGGTTATCCAGGATTGATTTGAATAATAGTCATAAGGAAAGTCTCATTGATATTAGTGACTTATCTATTCCTGATACGGATATATCTATGTCAGCGGTCATAGCCAATTATAAAGATAATCTTATTTACTACGCCTTACATGATGGTGTGCAAATTATTATCTCTTATAATTTGAAAGATAATCACTGGAATTGGTTTTCAGATCTACCTACTGGTTATAGAATATTCAATAATGATAAATCCGACTATTGGTTGAGTTCTCCTGAATTGACAGGATGGCCCATAATACAAACTCCTTTCTATATAATAGGCGTGGAAAATATAAATGATCAATCTTCCTACAAATATATTGCTGTGAATATGGATAGTAAGGGCAGTATTCATTGGGAAAGCACTTACCCTATAAATAGAATAAGTAGGACTAATAACTTTAAGTCTCCTAACTATTATCTTTATATTCCTATAGCAGGGGACTCTCGCTACGATAATCTATCTATTATGGCCGTTAATGGATTCAGTGGTGACATAAACTCATGGATTCGCCTAGGTAGATACTATAAAGGAAGACCTCAATATTTAGAGGATGTAATGCTGACTCATTACTATGCCCATCGTAAAGATAATCCTAAGGTAATCGTTCTTGATAAAGATGCTTTCTACAATATTGATAGAGGAAAGATCGACGGGCGCCATAAAAACTTATTCTTTGTGGAAGATATCAAATATTAAGAGAAGCGTTAACTAATGGGATGATCCTTCTTTAATTGCAGTAAGTCCCATAGATTACCATATAAATCTTTAAAAACTGCCACCAAACCATAATCGGCTTCCTTAGGTGGGCGAACAAATTCTATACCCCTTGTAAGCATTTCTTCATAATCTCTCCAGAAATCATCCGTATTGAGAAAGAGAAAGACTCTTCCCCCAGATTGGGCTCCAATGTAATCCTCTTGCTCTGGTTTGGAAGCCCGGGCTAGCAAAATGGTTGTTCCTGTTGATCCTGGGGGAGATATAATAACCCAACGCTTGTCTTGCTCAGGTTGGTAAGTATCTTCCAAAAGCGTAAAGTGGAGTTTTTGAGTGTAAAACTCAATAGCTTCATCGTAATCCCTAACAACGAGGGCTATGTGGACAATGTCTTGTTTCATATTTCTACTCTCATGTTATTCCTTTTAGGACAATTATGTCTATAATCTCACTAAATGAATAGATTGAGATTTTTTATTTAGGAATTGAGAATCCTATTTATTATGCTCACATAGGCAAAAGATATATTTTGATATAAATCACTGTTCTTTATAGAGATATTCTATTTTAGTAATCCGTATTAACGAAAGATACTACCCCTGAGAATAATATTATTTACTTAGTAATAATTACTAACTGAATTTGACGTATCTCATAAGTTTCTTATTTTGAATTCATCGAAGAATTAGGAGTGAATATGAAAATAAGGAATCAATTATCCATTGTAATCGCAGGTGAAGCCGGCCAAGGGATCCAATCCATTGAGAATATTCTTACTAAGATCTTCAAGCAAGCCGGTTTTCATATTTTTGCGACAAAAGAGTACATGTCACGTGTTCGAGGAGGTACTAACTCCATCCAAATACGTGTTTCTGAAAGTCCGGTTGATGCGCCAGTAGACCGCATCGATATTTGTATCCCCTTAAGTCGTGCTGCTTATGAGCATGTAGAGGATACATTAAGTCCAGATAGTATGGTAATCGGTAACGGGGAAGCCCTCGAGTTGCCCCATATTATATCTGTACCATTCGATGAGATCGCCCAAAAAGTGGGCAATCGCCTTTATACTAATACAGTAGCCGCAGGTGTCGTATCCGCCCTTATGGGGATAGACCAAAAACTATTGAATAATTACATAACAGAACGATTTGCCAAGCGCAGTGAGAAGATTGCTGATGGTAACCTAAAAGCTGCCACCGAGGGATATAAAGCCGGAGAAGCTATTCGTCAGGAAGGTAAGATGCCCTTCAAAATAGACCTTGCTCCTTCAGATCTATCAGGTCATATCATGATCAATGGATCCCAGGCTGTTGCCTTGGGTGCTATAGCTGGGGGTGTGAATAGTGCCTTCTCCTATCCCATGACACCCGGTACAGGAGCCTTTACCACCTTAGCGGGATTAGCGGAGAAAGCCAAGATTGCCGTTGAACAAGCAGAAGATGAAATCGCCGCCATCAACATGGCCATAGGTAATTGGTATGCAGGGGGACGTGCCTTTGTAAGCACCTCAGGAGGAGGATTTGCTCTTATGACAGAAGGCATCAGTCTGTCAGGAATCACAGAAGTTCCGGTGGTAGTTCACATAGCCCAACGTCCTGGTCCAGGAACAGGACTACCCACTAGAACAGAACAGGGTGATTTAAATCTCGCTCTTCATGCCGGGCATGGGTATTTCCCTAAAGCAATTTATGCTCCTGGTACATTAGAGCAAGCCTACGAGTTAAGTGCCAAAGCTTTCCATACAGCCGATAAATTTCAAAGTCCTGTTATTATCCTCACAGATCAATACTTAGTTGATGCGTATGGTAATGTGCCACGATTCAAAACTGATGAACTTCCTTATGCAGATAATATCATTGTCGAAGCAGATGAAGACTACAAAAGATACAAATTAACAGAGTCAGGAATCTCCCCGAGAAGTGTTCCGGGATATGGCCCAGGAAGGGTAACAGCAGACTCTGACGAACATGATGAGACCGGTCGAATCACGGAAGACTTAGATGGTATCAGTATGGAGATGAAGCATAAAAGGGCTAAAAAGATTGAAGCCCTTAAGAAAGATGCCCTGTCTCCTGATCTCTATGGATCGAAAGAGGCGAATACCCTGTTCCTCTGTTGGGGTTCTACAGTAGGACCTGTAAAAGAAGCTTGGGAAGAGTTGGATGATGATTCTGCTGCGGTTATGCATTTCTCTCAAGTCTATCCACTTCCTTCAAACTTGGGAGAACAACTTCAATCCTTTAGTAAGCTTGTCTTCGTTGAGAACAACCAAGAGGGAAGCTTTGCTAACTTGGTTCGATTAGAAACCGGTGCAGATAGCTCTCACAGAATTCAGAAGTACAACGGTCTGATGTTCACCACAGAAGAATTAGTTAAAAGCATGAAGGAGGAATTAGATGGATAAAAACTATTGGAATAGAGACGGAGAAACAGCTTGGTGCCCCGGATGTGGTAACTTTGGAATTAGAGATATGGTAATGGATGCCTATTCAGATCTGAACTTAAGTAAGGATAAGGTCATTATGGTATCCGGTGTAGGCCAAGCGGCTAAGGCCCCTCAATACTACGATGTGAATTATTTTAATGGTCTTCATGGTCGGGCATTACCTGCTGCTTTGGGTATCCATACGGCAAACCCTGAAATGAAAATCATTGTACAAAGTGGTGATGGTGACATTTATGGTGAGGGGGGGAATCACTTCCTTCATGCCATAAGACGTAATCCTGATATGACTCTCTTGGTCCATGACAACATGATCTATGGTTTGACCAAAGGACAAGCGGCTCCCACTACACAAAAGGGAATGGTAACTTCTGTTCAAACTCAAGGAGTCTTCCTTGAACCTATTAATCCGGTGGCCATGGCGATCACCATGGGTGCTACCTTTGTGGCTCGTGGATCTATTAGTGACAAGAAAGGCACAACAGAATTGATCAAAAGAGGGATAGAGCATAAAGGCCTAGCTATCATTGATATCTTTCAGAACTGTGTTTCCTTTAATAAACAAAATACCTTTGCTTGGTATAAAAACAATAGTGAAGCCATTCCTGTTAGTCATGATCCTAGTGATAAAATGAAGGCTCTGGAGTTGGCCATGAGAACGGAACCTTGGCTTTTAGGATTATTTTATCAGGAAGAAGGTTCCACCTTTGCAGAGCATTTAGCCACAAGAGATGAGATTCATCCTGCTTTGTATCAACAAAAGAGAAGTACAGAAACTTTAAATAAGATATTTGATGATTATAGGTAGTTTAATAGATAATAGAGAGGATGGTGTGAGCCATCCTCTTTTATAAGTCCGGAAGACTAATTTCATTTGTTTGGCAATCCTCGCACCCATGGACAATGGCATTGAAAACCCTTCTTTGGCTAATTGAATAGGGTAACTTTGAATTAAGTCATGACAAACTAATACTCTTAAGTAAATTGTTAAAATAATCATAATTATTGATGAACAAATCTTCAAAACTAAATAAATTTAGCTCTAATAATGTATTATTTTGAAGGAAGAACATATGGAATACCAGTGTATATCTACCTGTGTTACTATCATATATTTTATACTGCAGAACTGTCCTATCGTTATATTCTTGTAAGCTAATTGACTGTGGATGTATGTACTGTGATTGAGCAAACATTAGTTTGAGATAGGCTACCTGCAGACTAATATGATCTAAATCATTTGGTTTTCCATAGGACTGGACAGTAAGTGCTGCATCATGTTCTGTATTAATAGGTAAAAGGAAATAATCCCCTTGCTGTTTCCAGTTTTTATCAAGAATAACTTTAATACTTCCAAAGTCAACCTCAATCTCTTCCGCTTCCTCAATTACTGTTTTTGGTACTGAGGCGGTAGGTGGTAGTGTCGTAAAGGTTTCAAAGTCATCATATCCTGATTTACTTGGACTACTCATACCTATAAGTACCACTTTTGCTTCTTTTGGTAATGTCTGAGTAATTTCATGCAATTGAAAAACAGGGACCCAGTACTTATAACGAAGCTCTTGTTTGTATTCTACATCTTGGGCAGTACGAGTTTGTGTCAAAGTTAAATCTTGGGGGTAGGGGGATTTGTCTAAACGATCTGAATTGTTTAGTAGATTGGAAAATAATTCGGTTGCTTCCCCAGTTAAGTTTATAGAAGTATCCCCTTCAATAAAAATAAAGTTAGTAATGGAAACCTTTTTCTCTGTGATCTTAACGGTAACATTGATAAGATAGTTTTCTTCGGTTTCGTATTTATAATATCTAATAAGGTAATGAGTCTCGTCGAGATATTTAAATCCTACCAATCTAGGTTGATCACCTCTGGTATCGTAGTAGAGGACATAATCATCTTTGACAGGTTTAAATATATCACTTTCAAATACATTTTCTGAATTACTAGGCTCACTATAAGCTAAAGAACTTATAAGGCATAAGATTGTAACAATAATTAATTTCTTCATATATTTTTACTCCATGCGAATACTAATGTCTAATGTAGGATGAAAGCAAGTAGTTTTTCTCCTCAAATAACTTGCTTTGACTTTCCGGTCAATAGTACACTATTCCCATGATAAGCTATAAAGTGAAAGTAAAAAAAAGTGTTAGTGCTGTAGGAAGCTCCCTCTATTATGATAAAGAAGAGGAAGATCTTTATTTTTCAATAATGCTAGAACCTAATACGATTAGGCTGTGTCGTTACAATGTAATAAATGAAAATGCTACATTAATCAGTGGATTAAAAGGTGTTCTGTTATCAGCTATTCAAAATGAGAGCCGTCTTTATCTTTTGCACAGTTATGGGCTAGCTATCTTCAATAAAACAACAAATAAGATGGAAGCTAATATCAAAAAGAAGATTGGAAAAAATAACTATATGCTTCAACGGATTACTGATAATTATCTGGGTATAACCTCTATCTTTTCCCAGTCAATTAAGCTGTTTAATATAGTAAGTAAAGAAATCGATAGGTCAATTTATTTTCCACGGGTGGACCTTTGTAAGAAAATGGATACTCGTTATAGGTTCTATTCCTTTTGGTCTGGTAATGTGGGGCTTTATGATAGTAGCTTAAAAAAAATCGAATCTGATGAACTTCCTACTGCAAAAGATCCTTTCGTAAAGGATAGCATCATATATGTCTTGCTCGGGCGGCGTAGTAATGATAACTCATCAACACCTTCACAATGCTATAGGATTAAGAGTTTACATATTTTGTGTGCTTTAGACTCCTACACATTAAAGATTGTACAGCAAAAAGAGATCCCTTTTTTAGAAAGGCTTATCGATATAGATAAACTTCGAAATCAGATTATTGGCGTAACTCACAAGGGTATTGCTTATATTGATTTGGAGACCTTCGATGTTATTCAGGAAGTTCCTCTTGATTATATAGATTATGAATTGGATTCGATGGCTTATATGGGACAGGGTAAGGTCGCTATACTGCCTTTTAATATGAGTTTTGAGGATACCGCAATAGAGTTTCATGTTATAAGTGATGTCTGAGTCATATGTACTGTGGCTAATGGGATCATTTTAGTTCAGTCTCCCATTCTTTTAATAAACATAATCTTCCTTAAAGGAGTTTAAGGGGGGGGTATTTAATTGCCGTAATCCAAGCTCCTTTGTAAAACGAACAAGTACTTCTTCGTACCCTTTCATTTGCTTTTCCGTGGATAGGTAGGAAGGAGCTCTATTCTCATTAAGAGCTTGAATATATTTACCTATACGATTACTCGTACTATCCGCATTGTCCTTTGTGAGGTATATCTGAAATAACTGGCCCAATGCTTCTGACATCATATTTGATTCCCCATTTAGTTCCAGAAAGAAGAGTTTCATTACCAATATAGAATGCAAAAAATCTAAGTTCTGAGATATTTTTTGCTGGTAGCTTTTTACCTTTTCGGCCATCGAATGGGGCAATCGTATTCAAGGAAGCTCCTTTTGTTTTAGATGACAAGACATCTTGATCTAAGGTTATGCGTTTTTGATGACCAGCACAGTATCACATTCCCGACCTGAACAATCCGGTTCAAATAAAAACTCTTCTGAAGGAAAGACGATTTTAATCCATGGAGAATAGGTTCCTTGACGTGGATTATACCATGCATATTCCTTTTCTTCTTTTATAGAAGTTGTGTCCAATAAAAGAGGTGATCCTGTCGGTATATAAATTACAATTGTGGAAAAGTCTTGTAATTGACGACATAGGATGTAATCAGGTCCCGGTGGATTGTCACTTAGTATAAGAGATTGGTTTAATATTAATTCATTCCAGGGTAAGGACTCGAAGAAGCTCCTCAGATGCTTCATTTGAGTGGCTCCTGGTAATTGTAATGCTTTCTTCCAATGTGTTTTTGCTTTAATGACAGGTTCTTTCTCTTTATCATACATTTGCCATACATCATTGCATCCATAGGTATAACCAGCGCAGCCAGCCATGATTGACCACCAACCAGAGACTCTGGCATCATGTTCATCTAACCAAATACTTTGATCTTCCTTTGACTCCCAAAATTTATGAGGTATATTTTCATACCTGCCTTCTCCATTAATGATTGGCCTTGTTTCATCATTTTTTAGGGCACGATATACATAGTCAAATTCCTTAATATCCCTATCATGACCACTTTGAAACATATCAAAATCCAACCAGCTTTCATTAAAATGATCACTCGCTATATGAGTTCCTAAAGGATGAAAAGTCATCATATGTACTTTATCTACAGCTTTGATTCCTTTTGCCATAGAATCAAATATCGTATATTCGGTCTTGTTTGAAGGGATTCTGTCTCCTCCCATTATCCAGATGATATTATCCTGATCCTTGTATCTATTGCCTATCGTCATTCCATACTGATAAGCGTTATGAGTTGTAAACAGCAGTGGCCCTCGTCCCCATTCCAAGAGGATTACTTTGTCTCCCCATGTTGGTAGTAGGGCCACATACATATCTCTGGCTTCAGCTTCTTTCAATACAAAATCAACTAATTCAAAGTATTTTTCATTGAGTAGGGTAGGATCATTATTTTTTAGAGGATACTCTCCATAATGGTTCGGAACATTAATACCATCCTGTTCTGCCAATACAACAGTTTGAATCACATTGTATCCTTTCTCTTTACGATCATTGAGATACAATATGATTTCTTGTTTGCTGCCTCTATGTATTAGTTCCCAAGCAGTATCTCCTAGCCAAAAGAAAGGAGAGTCATCCTCTGTTATAAAATGTCCTTTTGTTTTGCGTAGTGGTAAAATATTAGGCTCCTTATTATAGGAACATTATATTCTGGTACCGTGAGAACGCAATCATTAAATCATTGAACTCCAATCCAAATACTATTGGAGCCAAAGTATTGATCCAAGTCATAACTAAACCATCTACCATTTAGTACATTATGAATAAGTCTTTGTTTGTTTTCTGATGAAACGGACTGGTCCTCTTCCATCTCTTTAATAATCTTGGTAATGGAATCTTTCTGAGCCTCCATCTTTATAATAGACTCTGTTGAATCAGCGTTAAGTAATAAAGAATATCCCTCATCAATGTCTTCCCATTTGTTCCATTGGACAAGGGTTGAGTTATTCGGATTTCCGTTTTTCATAAAATTAGATACATAATTTGTAAGTTTTTGACTGAGATCTTTGGCTCCAGGATTGTCAAACGCATCAGAATACATACCGGAGAATCCTGAAGCTTCTTGAGCTAGAAAGGGTATCCAAATACCGTGAAAAGATCCAAAGACTTTTGCCATTTCCTGACCAACTAGATTGGCATCTGTTCCATACTCTATAGTGGTTGTATAGATAGGTGCCTGATAATTATCAAACATTTTCTCTGCTGATGTTTGTGCATTGAATAGCTTATAGAGTTTTCCTCCATAGTTATTGACAAATAGGTATTCCAAGCCACTTTCTGTCCTGTTGATGATATCTTCTGTTGTTATTTTCTGATTAAAATAAGGATCAAATCTGGCAAATAGGGAAAACTCAGTCACTCCAGTTAACATTATGAGAGGAACAGAATTGTATTCCTCAGTATTAAATCCTTCTTTCGGGATTACATACCCATCATTATATAAATGAGGGAACACTGACATTCTGATACTGGCATTACTCATGAGTGGCGCGAGACGATCTGCCGATAGACTATACAAATATTCTGATACCTCAGGGGACTTTGATAATAGCCAGGAAGAAGCTTCTTCTGTGCTTTTTTTGACTCCATCTTCAAGCACCAAAGGAGCTAGGGCTTTTGCAATGACTTTACTGCTTTTCGTCGCATCAGCTATGGTCATACCCCCGCTTATAGATATGGCTTTTTGGAATTTACCCTTTGCCAAAGGACTGATTAATAAGGCCATCACGTCACGTCCACCAGCTGAAAACCCAGATAGGGTAATATTGTCAGGATTTCCACCAAAAAACTCAATATTGTTGTGCACCCAGTCAAGGGACCTGATCATATCTAATATGGCATAGTTTCCTGAATCTTCCCCAGGGTCACCAGTCTGTAGGGCTGGTAGATTATTGAAACCTAATAAACCCAAACGGTAGTTAATGGAGACAACAATGGAATGACTCTTGGTGGCAAAATACTGTCCATTGAACTCACCGCTTGTTCCTGTTTGATTATTGCCTCCGTGTATATAGAAAAAGACAGGGAGATTCTGTTCATCATTGTTTGGCCTATAAATATCAAGATTCAAGGCATCCTCTTGTCCTATAATTTGACCCCATAAATACTGTATTCCTACTGGTGCTTCTTCTGTTACCTCTAGAATTCCTTCCCATTTATCAGGAGATTGAGGTGCTTTCCATCTTGAAGCTTTTCCGTAGGGAATCCCTTTGTAGATTAGCGTCTGTCCATCCTCTGAGACGGTTCCTTTGACTTTCCCGTATATTGTGTTCTGTATAACCCCTTGTTGATAGGAATTCTTTTTCGCTGTGGGTATTGTTTGACAGGCAACCAAGAATACCATAGTTAGGAAAAATAACATTGAGAGTATAAGTTTATTTTTCATCTGCTGCTCCTAGCTTATGTTAATAAAAACCATGATAAAATGGTTTTTGGCTTAAGCCCATAAACTATTGGTTGATTTGGTACAACTATTAGTGGCTTGTTGCATCAGTGACCATAGTTTTGACAGTTTTATTCTTGGAAGTCTTCATCGATCCCTTTTATATCATAAGCATCAGCTTGATCTAGCCGACTATTAAAACCGTTACCTTCTATCTCACACTGAGCAGGCCATATATAAAATAGGTTTTTGAAGATAACAGGTTCTTTGTCTAAGTTTGGGTAGGTTGATTTACCTGTACTTTTATTTGATCATCACTTTCTTCTCTTATCCAAAGACATAAAAGATTTAACCTTTCATTATTCCACCACCTAAGGAGATCCATTGCGTGATACGATATTGATGCTATAAGAGTTTTGCTAGAGGAAGGTAAATAGTCTTATTCAACACTTACCTAGGTCAAATCCTCATTTGGTTAGGACGCTTGGCCTCATTTGCTTACAATGGTTTGACCCATTTGCTTACAATGATTTGACTCATTTGCTTACAATGATTTGACTCATTTGCTTACAATGATTTGACTCATTTGCTTACAATGATTTGACTCATTTGCTTACAATGATTTGACTCATTTGCTTACAATGATTTGACTCATTTGCTTACTGCGTTTCATTGGTTTGCCATAAGCAAAATCATCAAAAACAATACTTAGTTCTGGAAAGATGCCTATAAAAGCTTATTTCTCTAGATGCGTAAGTAGTATATAATAGCTTTATGAATCAATTTGATAGCAAATCCCATACATGGGATCAAGAACAGTATCATGTGAATCGGGCGCGTATCATTGCAGAAGATCTTAAGTCCCATGTACAATTGACTTATGGTTATACGGCTATGGACTTCGGATGTGGGACGGGGTTATTAGGATTTCACTTTCTAAAGGATGCTGGGAATTTTACTTTTGTTGATACTTCCCAAGGTATGATCGACAAGGTGAAGAATAAATTAGATTCCGAGTCAGCTCACAAAGTTCATTGCCATTGTGGTGATTTGGATGATGAAGAGAGGACGGATTATGATCTTATTATGTCGTTATTGGCTTTTCATCATGTTGAAGATTATAAGTCTGTAATTCACTCTTTGGTTCAGAAGTTACAATCCAAGGGCTATTTTTGTCTAGCAGATCTAGTTACGGAAGATGGTTCCTTCCATGGTGATGTTGTTGTTCCCCATTTGGGTTTTGATCCAGAAGTTATTGCTTCTCTCCTGGAACAGGAAGGATTAGAAAGGATCTCCTTAACCTATCCCTTTACGAATACGAAGGATAGTGGGGGACAGATCAAGGAATACCCTGTGTTTCTTCTTATTTATCAAAAGCCTTAGGCGCGGGCCATCATGTCGTGGAGTCCTCCTCCATTCTCTACCTGACTAAATCCCATTTGCATAAGGACTCTTTGCCCGTAGGAAGACCTCGCTCCGGAAGCACAGTAAAGGATAATATGTCTATCTTTATCCCCGAGTTCAGAAGCTCGGCTTTGTAGCTCATCAAGGGGAATGCTCACAGCTCCAGGGTAGGCTCCCATGGCATATTCACCTGGGGTTCGAACGTCTACTACTAAAGGTCCTTCCTGAGTAATTTCTTCTTTCTCAACTTCTGATTCTTCTGTTTGTTCAGAAGGGTTGATCTCTTTTTTAGGAAGAGAGAATAATCCTACCTGTAAGTGCTCAAAGGCTTTAACCCTTTGCTGTCTTTCCAGGGATAGGTATCCTCCTGATAAGTTCACTACCTTGCCATAACCTGCTCCGTGTAACATTCGTAGGGCTACATGTCCCTTTTGTCCATCCTCACTGATGAGGAGTATGGCTTGATCCTTAGGGATCTGATCCATATTCTGTCGGATCATGTTCTGACTAAGGTTATTACTTCCTTCTAAATGGGCTTTATTAAAACTAATAGGATCCCGTAAATCAATAACAGCAGCTTCCTGTCCTATAAGATAATCCTCCACATCTTTAGCTAATAAAGAAGGACTGAATCCTGTATTCTTATTAACCGCTGTGAAGGCTGCCATATTAACGGGTCCATTGGGACTGTTAAAGGGTGGGGCATACGCTAGGTCTAGTTCTTCTAAGTCCTCAATACTTAGGTTCCCGGCAATAGCTGTAGCAATAACATCCAACCGTTTATCAATTCCCACATAACCTGCACTCTGAGCTCCCAAAACTTTTCCTGTTTTCTTGTCATAGATCAACATGAGAGTGACTTTTTGGGATCCGGGATAGTAAGCTGTGTAACTTGCTTTGTGAACGACTACAGCATCCGCCTCGTAACCAGCGTCTTTGGCTTGAGTAAGGGACAATCCTGTGGATCCCGCTGACGCATCAAAGAGCTTAACAATAGAGGATCCCATGGCTCCCTTATAGCTTTTTTGCCTGCCAAGGGCATTCTCTGCGGCAATTCTTCCCTGTCTATTCGCGGGACCAGCCAAGGGAATCCTAATCTTTTTATCATGTAATCGATGGGATATTTCATTAATATCCCCTGCGGCATAGATATCAGAATCACTAGTTTGAAGATATTCGTTGACCCATAGTCCTCCTGATTCCCCAATGGTTAAGCCCGCTTCCTGGGCTAATCCTAAGGTAGGTCTCACACCTATAGAAAGGAGAACCATGTCAGCTTCGATCTTTGATTTATCATCCAAGATAACTTGATGATCTTTTATTTCGCTGAGGCCTTTATTTACATGAATATCTACACCATAACTTAACAGTTCCTCTGTAAGGAATCCTGATATTTCTGATTCTAGATTAATCATAATTTGAGGTGCCTTTTCCACAAGGCTGACCTTCATTCCCCTATTGCTTAAGGCTTCTACCATTTCCAGACCAATAAATCCCCCGCCAACAACAACTGCTGTCTGAGGATCTTTTTGGGCAATGAAGCTATCAATATGATCCATATCTTCAAGGGTCCATAGTTTAAATACATGGTCTTTTTCCACACCCGGTAGGGGAGGCGTTACAGGTTTTCCTCCTTGGGCCAAAATGAGCTTGTCATAGGAATAATCTGTTTGTTCGCCCTTCTTCTTATTAAATGTAGTTACTGTATGGGCTTCTTTGTTGATCTTGATTGCCTCAGTTCCTGTATGGACCTTGACTTGGTATTGATCATCAAAAGTCTCTGGACTGGCCAGGATGAGGGAAGATCTATTCGGGATTTCTCCCCCTAGATAATAAGGGAGTCCGCAGTTGGCGAAGGACACATCTTCTCCTGCTTCTAATATGGTAATATCCGCCTGATTATCCAAGCGTCGAGCTCTAGCGGCGGCCGTAGCTCCAGCAGCGACTCCACCAATGATTAATATGCGTTTCATACCCGCTTCTCCTAACAAAATTATATAATTACTATATTAATAAAAATATATATAGTCAAGAAAATGAGGGTAAAAAAAAAGACCAGCCTTTCTGTAAGACTGGTCTGACTAGGGAAGGTTATTTACGTCCATCCCCTTGTCCCGCTCCTACCTTTGTAGGAATTTCAATCCATGATCCGCATTTAGGACATCGCCCTTTGGTAAAATCCTTATCTGCTTTGATCCGTAAGGCCGTTCGGCACTTCTTACATTTAAAAGTCTTATACATATATTCCTCCTCGAAATTAATTCCAAATTGTTGTTACTATGAAGACAACACAAATAAACCCCTTAACCTTGTAGGTAAGCATGGGTCTGTGACAAAAACGATATGATAACGTTAAAACACATCAACAGTGATAAGTCGTTGCGGTGGGGGTTGTAGAATAGCCCTTAAGGCTCTTAAAAGATATCTAATCATAAGTAACATTTAGAACACTATATAATTAAGTGATAAAGTTCAAGGGAATTGTTACCATATTCCTTGATTTCTTTGATATATAAGTAAAATACCCCCTTTTTCTGTTATTTATATTGTTAGTCTACAAAATATTCCCCTTGTTTTAGAAAAAATGTTAGTGATAGGGAGAGCCTCATAGTCTAAAATGGGAATGTACAATTTAAATAACAGGATAAAGACGTGAATAAGATAAAAACACATACACTCATAAGCCTATTCTTTATTGTTCTTCTTAGTATGGGCTGTCAGAAAGAAACGGCACCAGTAGAAGAAATAACAACTCCTGTCGTGACAGAAGAAAAACCAGCACCAAAGCCAAAGGAGGAAGAAATTGTGAAAAAAGTTGAAACAAATAAAAAATTCAATCCCTTACCTTCCTCAGATTTCGACTGGAATATAATTGACACATCAGGAAGAATTAAAGCAGCAGAAGCTCATGCCCAGTATTTGGACGACGAGTTCAGCTTTCTCCCTTTGCCAGTAGGACCTGATAGTGAAGAAACTGCTGTAGTAGGTAGTCAATTGGGTCAATTCTATCCTCATGTGGACAGCTCAAATGGTGTTGATACGAGTAGTTTAAGAAAGGGAATACCTCTTCCCCTGGGAACAATAATTCCCATTTTAGGAAGGGTGAATAATCCTGACGACACTTATTATGGAATGTATGTTTATGAGGATGATTATAACTATTTTTATCTAACCAAATATGAAGATCAAGAAGGCATTATCTGGGGGGCGGATTTAGCAGGTCTTAACCAAAGTCCCCAGCACAATCAGATAACAGCCCAAATGTATCAGAATAAGAATCACTATGATCAGTTTCCCCAGTTTATAGGATCTTATCTTCTCAATGATGAAGAAAAATCCTATCTCCTCGAGAACAAGATGCTTATACAAAAGGTAAAAGACTCAGAGTACTCCCTTAGTCTACAAAGACCAGATGATATGCTTTCCTTATATATACAAGAGGCACGGGATAAACAAGCGCCTATCTTTATAAGTACGGATTTAATAGCTCAAGGACTTCATTTATTCTTTGATAAGTTCCTCCAATACACCGAGGAAAATCAAATGGCCCCTAGACTTACAGAATTAAATAAGGCCTATCTAAAGACTCTTGAAACAGACTATTCCTCTCCAACCCAGGAAGATAGTCTTTATGGGGACGCTTACCAGGGGGTGCTTACTTATTTTCAAGTGGCGGATTGTCTTATGGCCTTAGCTCCTAAAGTGGAAATCAGTGATGATTACCGACGGACCGTAACTTATGCGGAAGTAGATCAAGACGCCGTGATTAGCTCGTATCCCCAAGCCGTTAGGGAAGAAGTTAAGCTCATTATGGAAGCTAATCAGGCTGTGTTGTCACCCAACTTTAATTATGAAGAAGACTACACCCAATACAAACCTCGGGGACATTATACTAAGAATGGTATTCTTAGTGCTTACTTTAGATGCATGATGTGGTATGGCAGGTTACATTTCTATATGTCTGCAGGTAATCCTCCTGATTCTAGTCTTATTGAAATTAGTACTCAAAAACTCCCTATGGTAGCTTTGATCAATGATATGACTGTTAGTCGGCCTTCTTTATTTGAAGAATGGAAGGCTCTTTTTGATCCTATCACCGATTTGATTGGTGCTAGTGATGATCTATCCTTTTATGATGTATCACCTTTCTTTGAGGGATTGGCCATTGATAATCTTCAGACATGGATTGACTCTGTAGATCAGGTTCGATCTGCGGTTGATTTGGCAGGGACAACTTTACGTAAGCCTCTTATCTCAGGTAACAGTGTATTTGATGCTCCCTCGGATAACCTTAATCCGCCCCTGGGATGGCGTTTGTTTGGTCAACGTTTCACTTGGGATTCCTATGTCCATGAAAAGGTCTCCCCCCCTCGATTAATGAGTCGAGATATTGTCAGAGGATTGGATATTATGAAAGCCTTTGGATCTGATACGGCGGATCGTTTATTAATGGCCAGTGATTACCCAGAAATGGAGGGATTGGAGAACAAACTTGACGAATTAGAGGCTGAGTTTTATTCAAAATCGGATGACTTTTGGTCCTCTAACTACTATAACAGCACTTTAAATATGATACGAACTCAAGCACGTTTTGATTCTTCAATGGGATTTTATTTTACCCAAAGTCCCCTCTATGGGGTAAAGGCTATGTTATCTTCCCATGGTACATGGGCGGCTCTTCGTCACGATACGATTCTTTATGTGAAGCAAGTTTATGCCGAGCGTGCCGGTGATGGAGATTATGAACCTACCTTTAGGATTGAGAAGATTCCCCATCCTATTCATTATATTGAACCTAACATCCCTTTTTACAAGGGGGCTCTTGAAGCCATTAGAGGTATTTATGAATCGGGTAGTAAATATGGTTTTCTTGATGAGAACTATGTGAAGAAGATCAAAGACTGGAATACCTTGCTTACAAGAATCACTAAAATCGTTCAATTAGAGTATAAAGATGAGTCTGTTTCTGATGAAGATGTTCTTTGGATTAGAACGATTCCCCAACAACTAATGCCCTTAGTAACTCCTCCAGATTCGGGATATGCCTCCTATTTGGATGATCCAACTAAGCTTAGAGGGGCTATTATAGCGGATGTTTTCACCAACTCTGAGTTGGGAGTCGCGCTGGAAGTTGGTACGGGAATTCCCTATCGCCTTTTGGTTGCTCTTGATGATGGACAAGGAGGCATGAGAATTGCCACTGGATATACCTTTAGCTACTATGAATTCCTAGTTCCTCAAAATAAGAGAATGACCAATGAAGAATGGCGGGCTATTGTGTATCCCTTTGGAAATGATTTAAGTCAATATGAACCTTTCTGGATACAAGGTGTGCCAGAGGATCCTAGAAAGTAAAATGAAAAGTTTACTAGCTATATTACCTCTCCTTCTGCTTTTCATGGGATGTTATCCCGAAGGCGATCCCGTATGGGATGTAAAAGGGGAGGTTTATCCCGATGTGGGACCCCAATATCAGGAAGATGTCATGAATGAAGAAGACTTTCCCCTAGGTGGCACGGTCAGTCATCACTTGCTAGCGGGCCAATTAATCGAGGATTGGTTTGCAGAACTAAAACACCATAGGCAGGTGCGAACCTTTTTTATTCTTAGTCCTCGCCATTGGGATATGGGGACAGGCGACTATTCTATAAGCGATGGGAGTTGGCAAACTTTACTAGGTCGTGTGGATTCTGATCAGGATTTAGTCAGAGCCCTGTCAACGGAATTAGAGTGTGAAGTCGATAGAAGTGCCTTCGTTATAGAACATGGAATAAGGATCTTCATGCCTTTTATTAAGAAGTACTTCCCAAATGCTAGGGTGGTCGCTATCGATTATAAAGGTGAGCCCCCTGTTAATACACCTATTGCGGCCAAGTTATGGTCTAGCTTATCACCTTATTTTCAAGGTGTAGGTATTCAGGATAACTTCCTTCTTATATCCACAGACTACTCTCATCATGCTGATCCCGAATACACTGCCTTTAAAGATGGTCGATCCCGACGTTTTTTAAGTAATCCTGGTCTGAAGACTTGGAACTTTGTTGGTTGTGATAATCGACCAGGGATATATGTTCTAGCAGAGCTAGCAGAAAGCTTAAATAAACCGAACATATCTGTAATGTATCATAGTAATTCTTACCTATTATCTGGCCAGGACAGGGATGATATTACAAGTTACTTTTTTACTTACCTTCTGGAATCATCAACCGGTCTTCGCCCATAAACCGTAGAGGCTTTGGAAAATATAACTCCCTCATGCTTCCAGGTATGAGGGTCTCCTGTCGCCTTTCGACTCAATGTTTGTAGGAATTGCCGTCTTGAAAGATCTCTTTCAACGGCAAGGGATGCCTGTAATAGGGTTCTGTTCCCCTGGAAATCCATAAGTAAGGTATCAACACCAGGAATAAAGTCCATAGGATTGTCCATTTTGTTAAAATTAGAGAATAGGGATATTTCTATATCTATATCAGGCAGTTCGGATTTTGTAATAGGGGCATAGCGAGGATCTGTTAAAGCTGCTTCATAGGTGGCTGACCGAAGGGCTCCCTCTATATCTGTAATTCCTTGATAATACGATATACAACCTCTATCTTCTCTTCCTTTAATGAAACGGACTGCGAGGCCTTGACCGTTTGTCTTGTCAAAAGCGGGGGGAGGGGGCTTTTGATAGTATCCATCCTTTTGTTCTGTATATATTTCCTTTATATAGCTCTGAGATTTCCTTATCCATTTATGTAGTTTTGTATCTGATGGTTTAAGTGATAATTCTCTATAAAGGAGCTTGATAGTCTGATTTAGAGAAGGATCGTATGAGGTAATATCTAAATGAGCGAATTCTTCCCAGGTAGATTGAGGGGCTTCATTCCATAACTCCAACCCGGGAGCGAAGTAATAGCCATAATCAGTATTTAGAGAACGCTGATTCCATTGGTACCAGCTTGTGAGTTCTTCCTGACTTTCTGCTGTCCTCTGTTCATCTCCGCCATCAAGGATAATAGGATGTTTTTGCTGTCGAAAATGATGAAGACTTTGATTGAACCAATACCATCCCTTTTGGGGATTCCTCTGATAAGCGGCTGATAAGGATAGTGTCGTGTATTCCGGATCCATTTCCTCTATGAAGTCAAGCATTTCTGATAGAAACTTATCTGGATCATCACCGGGATCGATGGTCAATATATCGAGATCCAGGGTGATAACTATAGGTTTTTTAATAGAGGACTTGATCTCCATAAGTTGTGGCCAGTCGACTATATGAACCTTATTTTCTTTTGTTTGACTGATTCCTAAGGGATCAGGTGAAATTTTACGTAGTAGCCAGGCTTTACGAGCATTAAAGTTCGGCTTTTGGAGATTCCTCCCTGATACCCAATAGATCTCTTTAACGTAATCCTGTTCTACTAGCCCCCCCAGCCAGTTATAACTTGTGGGAGTCTCCTTACCAGGCCCGGGGCCCATATCATGGTGATAATCTAATTGAATGACAGTGATTGGATTACGATGGGAAAGGTTTTCCTTAAGATAAGTGTAGGAGTCTCCGTGTCTATCACTAATGAATACGGGGCTTTGATTCTGTCCACAGCACACTAAAAGAAATGTTGATATAAAGACACCCATTATTAACTTCATAATATCCTATAATGTAACAGCTTATATTGATTTCAGGAAGATTGCCTTAAAGGGTACATTAACTTATGCCATTCCAATGTTCATCTTTTCAACCCAATAAAGGTAAATACTTTACCTCCAGTACAGGTCTGATCTCCACTATATTAAAATTATAAAGGAGGCAGGGAGAATGAATGAATATATTGTCGAATTAGAATATAAGTCTTATAGGGGAAAGGCTAGTTGGGACCGTTATAGCAAGAAGTATCATGGAGACATTGTGGGTGTCCGTGAATTTATCCCTTTTGTCAGCTCTACAAGAGTTGATTTAGAATCGGTGTTTGAAATAACCATTGAGAACTATATTAATAGCAATTTATATTAATGCTTTGGATTAGTCTTTTCCATATAATTTAAATGCATCTCTCTATGCTGTCTATATTTCCATATATTCTTAACCTTGTATAAGCCAGTATTAAAAAGCAATAAATGTACACTCATCCTTCTTGACAGATTCGCCCCTCCTGACTATTGTAAGGCTTTACTGGCAATGGAATTAGAAAAAATTGTATGGAGGAACTTTAGTACAATGGTTAGTAAGCAGACTAAAATCGTCGCTACAGTCAGCGATCTTGATTGTGCTGTTGAACACGTTACAGCCCTATATGAAGCGGGAATGAACGTGGTACGTCTTAACACAGCACACCAGACTCATGAAGGATCACTTGAGGTTATAAATAATGTAAGGGCCGTATCAAAAAATATAGCTTTACTCCTCGACACAAAAGGCCCAGAGGTACGTACAGCGGGTTTTGAAGATCCTATTGAGGTCGCTGAAGGAGAAGAAATTCTCATCACTAAGGATGCTCCTCAAGGTAAAGGTTTTCAAACAAATTATGATGGATTTGTAGATGATGTAACTGTTGGTTGTCAGATATTAATTGACGATGGTGAAACAGCTCTTGAAGTAGTTGCCAAGAAACCAGGAGTATTAACTGCTAAGGTTCTTAACTCAGGTAAGATTAAGAAGAAGAAGAGTATCAACGTTCCTGACGTTCACCTTGAACTTCCTTCTATCACTGAAAAAGATAAGAATTATATCAAATTTGCAGCAGAACACGATCTAGATTTTATCGCACACTCTTTTGTTCGAAATGCTCAGGATGTAAAAGATGTTCAGTCTCTTCTTGATGAGTATGGTTCTAGTGCAAAAATCGTAGCTAAGATTGAAAACCGTGAAGGTGTTGAAAATCTTGATGAGATCCTGGATCACGCCTACGCTATTATGGTAGCCCGTGGTGACCTTGGTATTGAAATCCCAGCAGAGGAAGTACCTTTTATTCAGAAGCAAATGATCGCTAAATGTATTGAACGAGGTAAGCCCGTTATTACAGCAACTCAAATGCTTCACACTATGATCGAAAACCCAAGACCAACAAGAGCTGAAGTATCAGATGTAGCTAATGCTATTTTTGATGGAACTGATGCTATTATGTTATCTGGGGAAACAGCTTATGGTAAATATCCATTAGAAGCTGTCAAAACTATGACACGTATTGCTCAGATGGTAGAAAGCCAGAAGCCAAAGATGCGTGATAGAGACGTATTTACTGGTAAGAATCCTATTAGAAATTACATGACTGAGGCAGCTATCAAAGCTAGTCTTCATCTTCCTGTTAAGGCCATGGTTGTGGACACGCAAACAGGTCGAACAGCTAGAATTATAGCCACATACCGATCAAACATTCCTGCATTTGTTAAATGTCATGATGCAGAAGTTGTTAGATTGCTTAGTCTTTCTTATGGTATTTTCCCTGAATATATGCCTTTACCAAATAGTACTGATGAATTAGTTACAAAGGCTCTTAAATCTTCAGTAGAATCTGGTGATCTTAAGGACGACGATGTAGTTGTTGTTCTAGCTGGAACTCCTGGACGATCAGAAGCTTCTAACTTCCTTGAAATCAATACTGTAGAAATGGTACTTAAAGGACGAGCTTAATAATTTGACTTGAATCTTATTAAAAAACCGCTCTTAAGAGGGGCGGTTTTTTTTATTGTAACTTGACCCATCTGTTAGGCTTCTTAAAATATATAATATATGAAGGCATTATTTCTTTTTTTTATACTCCCCCTAACCCTGTTTGCAGAGGACATCTCTTTAAATAATGCCTATTTGGATTTATCCTCTTATGCGTGGGTAGAAGGAGATAAGGTTTCCTTGAGCGGGGATTGGCAGTTCTATCCTAGTCAATTTATTACCTCTCCCACTTATGGCATAAATGGATATATCCAAGAGCTTCCGGGACCGCTAAATATTATAGATAATGGTGTTTCTTCCCCTTTTGGGTATGGAACCTATATGAGTGTTATTGATATAGGGGATAAACCAAGAGATTTTTATCTCATAGTTCCTATGATTAAAACTGCAGCAAAGATCTATGTGAATGGTGTCTTAAAATTTTCCTCTGGTAATCCTGGTCCTTCTTCTGAGACTAGTTTAGCGCAATTGAATCAAGGAGTTATCGACTTAACCAATTTGTGGGGACCTATTAGAATAGCCATTCAAATATCGAACTATGATATCGATCCTGGTGGTCTTCATCATCCTATCAAGCTGATACTCAAAAATAATTATTTGAAGAAGGTAAGTTTGGATCAGCATCTTGATATGTTGATGATTGGAATATTCTTATCTTTACTAATACAACAGTTTATATCATTTTTTATCACAAGACAGGTGGCTAATATTCATACTGGATTGTTGGGCTTGGTTCTTATCTCAAGGACATATTTCTCTATTTTCATTGAGTTTATTAATCAGGTCACCTCTTTAAGTATAGGTCAGATAGAGCGCATCAATACTTTGATATTGATTTTGGGATCCAATTTGGGATACCGAATTACAAAGGATTGGTTCCCAAAAGAATCAAACAAGGTTATTCAATGGATAGTGGACATTTTATCTGTTATTCTCTCTTTGATTATCATCTTTGCTCCATTATCAATGGTTACAAAGTCTTTGTTAGTATTCCAGATATTCATTGTTTTTGTGGCTGTATTGGTTGCTGTAATTGCTTTTCTGGCCTTAAAACATAAAAGACGTAATTCTTATTGGTATTCCATTATATATTTTGCTCTTATTGCATTAGTGATTAATGATATATTATATAGTTATGAAATCATTCATACTGGCTATTATGTTGGTTATGGTTTGATTGTTTTGATCCTTGTTCAGTTTGTAATGGTAATTCATAAAGAGCGGCAGAACTTATTTAAGATAAGGTCTTATCGAGATCAATTGGAGGGAGCCAACCTTAAACTACGACATATGAATGACAATCTGGAACGCCTGGTTTTTGTTCGAACGAGATCTTTGGAAACGGAACTCAAAATCAGAGAAGAGGAAGCTTTTAAGGATTCTTTGACTGGTGTCTGGAATCGTAGAGGCTTTGAAAAACTGGCAACTCGTGCTGAGGATATATATGCTCATTCTCAGATATCTTATTCGATAGTACTAATTGATTTGGACTTTTTTAAGCAACTTAATGATACCTATGGTCATAAAGCTGGTGATGAAGCTCTGCAATTTATAACTAATCATTTTCTTAAGCATATCCGCCCTGATGATTTATTTGTACGTTGGGGGGGGGAAGAATTTTTGTTACTATATGATAGTTGTACCTTAAATAATGCCTATCAGGCGGTTGAATTGATTCGGAAGGATCTAGATAATTCCAAGTTCATTCATAACGGTAAGAGAATAATAATGAGCTTTACAGCAGGTATAGCTGAACGAAAAGAAGCCATGTCTTTAGAATCCTGTTTGCAATTAGCTGATGATAGGCTGTATAAAGGTAAGGGTTCTGGACGTAATAAAACAGTAATTGACTAAAGGAATATATATGGACTCAATGAATCAAAAACAAAATATAGCAATTTTATGGGATATTGAAAATGTAACACCTAGTGCGGACAGTTTGTTCGTTGAAGGTTTAATAGAATATGCCGAATCATTAGGTAAAATAGCCTATTGCCGAGCCTATGCGGATTGGACAAAAAAGACAATAGATAAGATTAGTATGGTTCTAGCAGAAAACTCTTTTGAGTTGATTCATGTGCCAAGATCCAGAAAGAACTCTTCAGATATAAGCCTTATCACTGGTGCCATTGAGCTTTTGTATCAGTACCCTCATATCACTAGGTATATTCTTATTACCGGTGATAGTGATTTCCGTTCTTTGCTTTTAACCTTTAGAAAGCAGGGTCGTGAGACTTTTATAATTTGTGATGCTAAGACTGCAAGTGAGGATTTGTTGTCATTAGCTGATGATTTTAAAGATTTTCGTGATCTGCTTCCTACAGAAAAGGAAGATCCACATCCTGTTGTTGAAGAGGATCCTGCTGATCCTGAGGCGGATCGCTTTTTTGCCTATGGTCTATTAATGGAAGCGGTAGACGACATGATTCGAAGAGGTAAGAAGACAGGGTTGGGTGCTGTAAAGGTGCGCATGAGAATTTTGAATAAAACCTTTGATGAAGGTTTATATGGGTTCGATAGTTGGAGCGAATTTATAGCGCAAGCTGTCGAGTCTGGTTATATTGAACTAGAGAGAGATGATAAGACGACATTGATTAAACCTGCAGGGGAAGGACTTCAGCAAAGTGACGAAGGTATTCATGTTGCTTTGCGCACTCTTATTGAAGTATTAAGTCATCTTGATGGTAAAATCCCCCACTCTTATCACTCTTTTGGCAAGGTAAATGATCGGCTAAAAGAGAAGAATATTATATATAATCAGATGGGTTTTAAGAAGCTGAAAGATTTTATTCAGGCTGCAGAGATGCGGGGCTTGGTAGAAACCAAGAATGATCATCTTAAGTATTATGTTAAAAGGCTATAAGAGAACGAATTAGTGGTGAAAGCTCTTTTATACTTTTTGCTCGTTTAGCTGCTAAAACTATTTCAGTATTGGCGGACCAATGGGGGCATAAGTAGTATAGGTGAGCTTTAACCATATTCACAGTCTTACCTGGATCTGGATAGAAATTTCTATAATTCTCCATAAGGTTCATGATAAACTCGTATAGCTTTTCCGGGGTCCTTGAATATTTATTATCCAGAATTTCTAGAGCCAGATCAGGATTCTTAAGGAGTCCTCTCCCTATCATCCAGGTATGGACCTTGGGAAACCTCTCTTTTAGATGGACATAATCATTTCGTGTATAGATATCACCGTTGTAACTAATATCTCCTTTATAGTTCTTGTACGCCCATTCAAAAAGTTCCAAGTGAGGAGATCCTGAATAGCGTTGGATACCAAAACGGGGATGGATAATCAATAATGTTATTGGATAATCGTTAAATACATTTATTAGAGGTTCTAGTTCTTCTTCTGACTCCCAACCTAATCTGATTTTTACCTCTAGATCTCCCCCTTTGTGTTTGTAAAAATCATCGAGTATGGTTCGTATTTCATCAGGGTAGGGTAGTAGTCCGCTCCCTCTATATTTGTTGGCTACTTTGGGAAAGGGACAGCCTAAGTTCCAATTAAGAAGGGGGAAACCTAAATCTTTAAGAATTTGGGATAGTTGGGCCATCATAGTCCCTTTTCGACTTAGAATCTGAGGACAGCTATCTGTAGGAGTTGCCTCTTGTCCTAAAGTTCTCTTGATTGTTCCTTCTTTAAAGCCGCCTTTGTCGCTTAGAACAAAGAATGGAGCAACTGCCCTAGTCACCCCTTTGTAGTGTTGATAATATGTCTTGCGATAGACGAGATCCGTTATTCCTTTTATAGGCGCTAGAAGGATTTTATCCATGTTTTTTCTTGGGCCTTAGAGCAATGTAGGCTGCACTTAATATGAAAGCTGCCGCCACATATAAGTTCCATGTGGGGATTTCATCAAAAAACAAAAAACCATATACACTGGCAAATACTACTTGGGATAGGTTGGCTAAGGTAACAATTTGGGGGCGAATCTTAGTCATTGAATAATTGAATATGGAATGTCCCATGACCGTTGGAATTAATCCTAACAGTAAAGCATTTAGCCAATTATAGTCATTCATCAAATCTAGTGGGGCTCTCTGTATTATTGCTCCTAACATGGCTATGATAGCAGCTGTAAAGTATAGAGGGACTAGGTATCCCCAAAGTGGAATTCCTTTTCCCCATTTATTAGCCAAGGCCAGGTATAGAGTAAATAAAAGCATTGATATAAGGCTTACAGCATCACCTTGAAGGTAGTCTTTTGATAGGCTAAAATCTTGACCAATAAGTATATAAACACCTATGAGTGCCCATATTGTAGCAATAAATTCCAATCTGGTTATTCTTTGTCTAGCTAGTATAAATATGATTGCTGGCATAGCCAGGGGGCTAAGATTAACGATTAGAGTAGAATTGGCTGCTGGAATTAAACGAGCTGAAAATATCCATGTCATAAAATGCAGACTTAGAAGTATACCTGGAATGATGGCCTTTTTTATCCAGCCAAATACTTCTTCCTTCTTGTGTTTTTTAACTTCATTTATAAAGAGGGGGCTTAATGCTAATACTGCTATAAAAAGTCTTAAACTACTTAGCCATAATGGTGACATAGTTGAGAACTTGATCATAATAATAGAACTTGAAGCAGCGGCTATTCCCAGGGTAAGTATTAAGTAAATCATGGCGACACTATGTCTGTTTTTTAGAGGCAGGTCAATAAAAGGAGTTAAAAAAAAACCGGCCATAATGACCGGTCTCTTTATTAATAAATGACAGGATTTAACCTATAGCGTCTTTACCTTTTTCTCCACTTCGGATTCGGATACATTCATCAAGAGTTGTTACAAAGATTTTTCCATCTCCGATTTCCCCAGTTCTGGCTCCTTTTATGATCGCTTCAATTGTTGTGTCAACAAATTCGTCGTTAACAGCAATTTCAATGCGGACTTTCTTTAGAAGGTTAACCTCAACGTCTACACCACGATAAGATTCTTGATAGCCTTTCTGTTGGCCAGCGCCCATGGCATTGGTAACGGAAATCTTGAAAATATCCTTGGCGTATAGTTCCTGCTTAACATCAGTTAGCTTGTGTGGTTGAATATAAGCCGTAATTAATTTCATTCGTTAACTCCTTCTTTTTATAGGTTCGTAAAGATCTGGAAACCATGGTATGCTTCTGATCCGTGTTCCTCAATATCAAGACCTTGAAGTTCTTCTTTTTCAGATACTCGAAGTCCGATAACCAATTTGATCACAAAGAATAGAGCCAGTGCTGATAAGAATACGAATACAAATACACTGACAACTCCAATTAGCTGTACTCCAAGCTGACCAACGCCTCCACCATAGAATAATCCAGTGATAGGGTTCTCTCCTCCTTTTGTACCATCAGCAAAAAGACCAACAGCTATTGTACCCCAAGCACCACATACACCGTGAACGGATACGGCACCAACGGGATCATCAATATGAAGGATTTTATCGAAGAACTCTACAGACAGAACAACTAACACACCAGCAATAGCACCTACAATAATAGCTCCAATAGGATTAATAACCCAAGTACCAGCTGTGATACCTACAAGACCAGCTAGGGCTCCGTTAAGCGTCATAGAAGGATCAGGCTTACCACCAATAATCCATATTGTAATCATAGCAAGAATGGCACCTGCAGAAGCGGCTAGAGTTGTTGTCATTGCTACATGTGCAATGTCAGTGTCAGTTCCGCTTAATGTAGATCCTGCGTTAAAACCATACCAACCAAACCAGAGTATGAATACACCGAGTGAAGCTAGAGGCAGGTTGTGACCCTGGATCGCTTTTACAGTGATTTTACCATCTACTTTTACATACTTACCAATTCTGGGCCCTAACATAATTGCACCAGCTAGAGCTGCCCAACCGCCAGTTGAGTGTACGATTGTAGATCCTGCAAAGTCATGGAAATCTAATCCATATAAGAACCCTTCTCCCCAAGTCCAATGTCCTACTACAGGATAAATAACAGCGGAGACTACAACAGAGTAGAGAAGATAGGAAGTGAATTTAGTTCTTTCAGCCATAGCACCAGAAACAATAGTAGCTGCTGTCGCTGCAAACACTACCTGGAACATCCAATCTCGGAATATAGCACTCATATCATATACTTCTGGATTGTAAGCCATAAAGAATCCTAGGAACCCATCTTCGCCAGCATAGGCATTTCCATACATAATCGCCCAACCGACTGCGAAATATGCTATAGCACCAACGCTGAAGTCCATAAGATTCTTCATAATAATATTACCAGCATTCTTAGCCCGTGTCAGACCTGTTTCAACCATGGCAAAACCAGCTTGCATTAAGAATACAAGGGCAGCAGCAATGATGAGCCAAATCATATCAAAGGCAGCAGAGAACGATGCCAGCTGATCAGCTACTGTCTCATCTGCAAATGCAACACCAGTTGCCATGCAAAGAGCCAGTAAGATGAAAATAATTTTTTTCATTGTAAAGCCTCCTAAGCTTATTATTGTATTTTTTCTTTGCTGTTCAATTGAATGCAGGTATCATGCCAAGTCTGCTTTATCCTTAGGGTATATCTGTATTGAAATATCTAAAGTGTTCTTTGATAAGGAAATATTGTTTTTATAGTTTTTATTAATTATGAAAATTTGCTTTTTTGTGAATATTCGTAATTGTTTACTTTTCTGTAGAAAAACATCCAAAAGGTTGGATACTATATAAATAGTACAAAAATGTAGTTAATTGTTAGACGTTGCATAGGGTAAAATTATAAAGAAGCCCTATCGCAACTAGTTTGATAGGGCCTGTTTTCAATACATATAATGGCAACTACTTATAGTAGGAGGGATCAATACCGTGTTTCTTAACTCGTAATCCCATGATTCTTTCTGTTATCCCTAAAGCACGAGCAGATTTTGCCATATTGCCTCGTGAGGTTTTTAAGCTATCCAGAATAATCTCCCTTTCCATATTGTCCAGGGTTTCCGCTAGCGTTCCTGAAAAACTTGTACCTGTGGATTCTGCAGATTGTAAACTAGGAGGTAAATGGTGAGCGTGAATGACTTCATCAGAACTCATGAGGACCGCTCTCTCTATACAATTTTCAAGTTCTCGAACATTTCCTGGCCAGTGGTAGCTGGTTAAAAGATCAATTGCAGAAGTAGATATTCTTCTTATCGCCTTATGATTTTTAGAAGCATATTTCTCAACAAAGTAATCCGTCAATAACATTATATCTGTTCTTCTGTCACGTAATGGTGGAATATGTATGGGGAAGACATTCAATCTGTAATATAAGTCTTCTCTGAAGTCATGGGTAATCATAGCTTCTTCCAAGTTTCGATTGGTAGCAGCAATAATGCGAACATTGGTTCTGATAGTTTTGTTACCACCTACACGTTCAAATTCCTGTTCTTGAAGAACGCGAAGTAGTTTTACTTGAGTCATTGGGGCAAGATCTCCGATTTCATCTAGGAAAATAGTACCGCCATCGGCCATTTCGAATCTACCTTTTCTTGTATTTATAGCTCCTGTGAAAGCCCCTTTTTCATGCCCGAACAACTCACTTTCAATAACTGTTTCCGGTAGTGCGGCACAGTTAACCTTTATGAAAGGTCCCTGAGCTCTATAACTATTATAATGTATGGCGTGGGCTACTAATTCTTTACCTGTTCCAGATTCCCCTCTGATTAATACCGTTGCTTCTGATTTGCATACTTGAGCTATGAGGTCAAAGACTGCCTGCATAGTTGGGCTTGAACCTATTATATTAGCTGGCCGAAACTTTTCCTGTAACTCATGTTTCAGTCTAGAATTTTCTTCCATTAGTTTTTGTCTTTCTTCTTGAAGGCTTTGCCTTATTTTAACAGCTTGAGCTATCATACTGGCTACAATAGAAAAAAGTTGTACGTATCTGTCAAGATGACCTTCTTCCTCATAAGGTCGATCAGCGCTGAAGGCTCCGATGGTCTCATTACCGATTTTTACGGGAACGCATATGAAAGAAATATCTCTTTTCCTCATTCCTTTGCGGGCTCCTGTTTTGTTGAGGAAAGCCGGTTCATCACTTATCCTGGGTACTACTACAGATTGGCCTGTCTGCACAACTTTACCTGTAATGCCTTCACCAAGTTGATAACGTCCTTTTTCTTGTTGACTATTACTCAGTCCGTAAGCTTCTTCAATAAAGATCTCACCTGTTTGTCTATTTAATAAGGTGATTGTGCCTCGTAGTATTTGTAGGTGTTCAGCAAGTGATTGAAGTATGGGATTTATACTTTGTTTTAAATCAATTGAACGATCGAGGATTTGGCTGATTTCAAAGAGTATTGATAGCTCTTGGACTCGTGAATCCAGTGATTGTCCCTGTGGCTTGTCATGCATGATTCACCTCATTTTAGTCAAAATTAGTGGTATCATACACAAATGTAGGACGTAGTGCAATAAAAAACGAAAAAAGACTAGTAATCTTCTGATGTTTTTCTTATTATAAGGTGATATTGGAATGGAATTCTCCTCGTATAATGCGATTGTATAATAATGCCCGATTTTTGGGAAAGTCTATTGACAAAAGAATGTGGCTTTGCTATTTTCATCGAGCAACTTTGATTAAGCCCTTGTAGCTCAGTTGGTAGAGCACCACCATGGTAAGGTGGGGGTCACCGGTTCAAATCCGGTCGAGGGCTCGTGATTTTTACCCTTATTGGCACAAATTGTAAGGCGCCACAAATTCGAGGGTGGAACTTCGTTTAGGGAGTATGAGAGATGGCAAAAGGAAAAAAAGGCGCAGTAGAGCTAATTTCTTTAACTTGTTCTGAGTGTGGAAGACGTAACTACACTACGAGTAAGAACAGACGAAACATTCAGGGTAAGATGGAATTTAACAAGTACTGCAAGTGGGATAAGAAGCACACTACCCACAAAGAATCTAAGATTAAGTAAATTACATACAGGCCAGTAGCTCCAATTGGCAGAGCGTCGGTCTCCAAAACCGAATGTTGTAGGTTCGAACCCTACCTGGCCTGTATTTTCTATTTATATCATGGGGAGCCGATAGGTCATGAAAAAGATTAAAGCCTTTATTGAAGAATCAATCAATGAAATGAAGAAGGTTGTTTGGCCTGGGAAAGAAAGTGTTATGTCATCAATACGCGTAGTATTTGTGTCAACTGTTCTTTTCGCCATTTTTTTTGGTGTAGTAGATTACCTCCTAATGAACGGTCTTTATTTGATATTCTAAGAAGGGGACATTATGGCCAAAGGTTGGTATGTTCTTCATACATATTCAGGGTATGAGAACAAGATAGAAAAGTACATTCGAATGCTCATGGAGGACGGGTCCCTAGGTGGGGCCGTTTTTGATATTAAGGTTCCTTCTGAGGAAGTTGTAGAAGTTAAAGATGGTAAGAAAAGAACAGTGAATCGTAAATTCTTACCTGGATACATTTTGTTAGAAATGGACCTTCCAAATCTTGGGTGGAAATCTGTTGTATCACACATCAGAAAGATTAATGGAGTTACTGGCTTCGTTGGTGCTACTGGTACTAATGTGAAGCCTCAACCCATAAGTCAAGATGAGGCTAGGACTATTTTGATGAAAACTGGTGAAATAAAAGCTGATAAAGCTTACCGTTCGACCCAGACCTATGCTATTGGTGAGCAAGTTCGGGTTGTTGACGGACCTTTTGAATCTTTCACTGGTTCTGTAGAAGAAGTTAATCTTGAGAAGGCTAAATTACGTGTGATGGTCGGTATATTTGGTCGATCAACACCTGTAGAAGTGGATTTTTCTCAGGTTGAAAAGATTTAATATTCCCACGGTAAGTGGGAGCCATTATTAGAGAATGGCGATATTACCACATTTTGGAGAATAGGGAATGGCTAAGAAAAAGGTTACTGCAATTATTAAATTGCAAGTTCCTGCAGGTAAAGCAACCCCAGCACCCCCAGTAGGTCCTGCTTTAGGTCCTCATGGTGTAAGTGCTCCTCAGTTTGTTCAACAGTTTAATGATGCAACAAAAAACTTTGAAGCTGGTTTGACTATACCTGTAGTAATCTCGGTTTATAGTGACCGAAGTTTTACTTTTATCACAAAAACTCCACCTGCTGCTGTACTTATTAAGAAAGCTTGTAAGATACAGTCTGGTTCTGCAGAACCTCATAAGGTGAAGGTTGCAACTCTTAAAAAGGATGATCTTAAGTCTATCGCAGAACTTAAGATGCCTGACTTAAATGCTAACGACATTGAAATGGCAATGAATATTATTGCTGGTACTGCTCGTAGTATGGGTGTAGAGGTGGAGAAGTAAGATGAAGCGTGGAAAGAAATATCAGGAAGCCCTGAAAAAGTACGATCGAGTTAAGTTGTACACTATGGATGAGGCTGTCAGCAAAGTAAAAGAAATGGCTTTTGCTAAGTTTGATGAAGCCGTTGAAGTAAGTGTTAACTTAAATCTTAAGAAATCTCACACCATTCGAGACACTTTAGTTCTTCCTAATCAGTTTGCTGAAGGAAAGAAAATTCTTGTCTTTGCAAAGGGTGATAAAGCTCAGGAAGCTAAAGATGCTGGTGCTGCCTTTGTTGGTGACAGTGATCTTATCGATAAGATTAAAGGTGGCTGGTTAGATTTTGATGTTGCAGTTGCAACACCCGATATGATGAAAGATGTAGGTCGATTAGGGCCGATTCTTGGTCGAAGAGGGTTAATGCCTAATCCCAAAACTCAAACAGTGACTACTGATGTTAAAGGGGCTATTGCTCAACTTCAACAAGGTCGAGTTGAGTTTCGAGCTGACAAGGGTGGGATTGTCCACTTATTAATTGGTAAAGTCTCAATGGATGCTGAAAAGATTGTTGAAAATGTTCGAACTTTTGTAACAGAGCTCGAAAAAAGACGTCCAACAGATCTTAAAGGTGATTACATTAAGACTATCGCTCTATCTTCCACTATGGGACCTGGTGTTAAGGTTCAAGTGAAGGATAACTAAGGCCTGGTGAGGAGAAAGAAATGAGTGAGAAGAAGATACAACCCAAAAAAGTTGAAGCTGTAGCAGCTTTAAAAGAAAGTTTTGGTAGAGTAAATGATTTTTTCTTTACAGATTATCGAGGCTTAACAGTAGAGCAAATAACTGAGTTAAGAACCAAGTTACGTGGTCTTAATGCGGAGTATAAGGTTGTAAAAAACAACTTTGCTAAAATTGCTTTTCGTGAAATGGAAGGTGAGGATGTTGATGAGTATTTAGTAGGACCAACAGCTGTTGCTCTTGCTTTAGATGAATCAGGACCTGTAGCTAAGGCTCTATTAGAGTTTGCTGAAGAAAATCCTATAGCTGTAAAAGGTGGTTTGATTGCTGGTGGTTCTTATGACCATAAGCAAGTTGAAGCTTATTCCAAGCTTCCAACAAGAATTGAACTTATCCAAAAACTTATGGGTACAATGAATGCTCCTGCACAAAACATGGTTTATGTGCTTAATGGGGTAACTACAAAGCTTGTTAGAACTTTACAAGCTGTGGCTGATCAAAAGGCTGCTAACTAAATTAAAATAAACAGCGTTAGTCTTCATTTTATGAGCCATGCTATCGCTGTATATATTATATTATATTAAGGAGAAGGTAATATGGCACTTTCAACTGATGAAATTTTAGAAGCAATCGCGGGAATGACTGTTCTCGAAGTATCTGAGCTTGTTAAAGCAATGGAAGAAAAATTTGGAGTAACTGCAGCTGCTCCTGTAGCTGTTGCAGCTGCTGGTGGTGCAGCTCCTGCTGCTGCTGCAGAAGAACAGACTGAGTTTGATGTTATTCTTAAGTCTGCTGATGCAAGTAAGAAAATTCCTGTAATCAAAGAAGTTCGAGCTATCACTGGTCTTGGACTAAAAGAAGCTAAAGAACTTGTTGAAGCAGGTGGAAAGGCTGTTAAAGAAGCCGTTTCTAAAGAAGAAGCAGAAGAGATTAAAGGAAAACTTGAAGCTGCAGGCGCTGCTGTTGAAGTTAAATAATCTCTTTATTAGAGAACTAATTTTATTTTCTCATTTTACCACCGGAAGCAATGAATTCCGGTGGTTATTCTTTGTCAGGGGGGTGTGGAATGTTTAAGCGGGACAAGGCAATAGAGCGTACATACATGGGTGTTGAGTACGAAGAAGTTATGGAATTGCCTAACCTGGTTGATATTCAGCTAGCTTCATACGAGAAGTTTTTGCAAAGGGAAGTTCTGTCTAAAGGGTTAACGCCTAATGAGCAGGGCCTAGAAGATGTGTTCCAATCTGTTTTCCCTATCGAAAGTCCAAGTGGAGACCTAGTTCTTGAATACGCAGGTTATACTTTGGATGAGGAAGCGAAAAAGCTTTCTGAAGCTGAGTGTAAACAGAAAGGACTTACTTATGCTGTGCCTATTAAGGCTCAAATTAATCTGATTTTTCAAAGTACAGGTGAGATACGTCAAAAGAGTATCTATATGGGAGATATCCCACTTATGACTGAAAGGGGTACCTTTATAATTAATGGTGCTGAACGTGTTGTTGTAAGTCAAATTCATAGATCACCTGGTGTCGTTTTCTCAGATGAAAAGGGTGTTTATTCCTCTCGAATAATACCTTATAGAGGTTCATGGTTAGAGTTCGAAATTGATCAGAAGAAAGAACTTGTTTATGCAAAAATTGATAGGAAAAAAAGAATCTTAGGTACTCTTTTCTTAAGAGCCTTAGGTTATGATTCCCGTGAAAAACTCATTGATGTTTTCTACAAGAAAGAAAAAGTTGTCATAGCTGGTGATAAGGCTAAAGACGAAGGCCTTGTAAACAAATATTTAGCAAGGGCTGTTTTCGTCGGCGAAGGTGAGGAATCTCGTAAGTTATACAAAGCTGGAGATAAAATTCATCCCCATGATCTAGATGAGCTTTTGCATAGTAATGTAAATGAAGTAGAAATAATTGATTTTAATCATCCTGAATCACTTCATTCTGCTATGATTCTCAATTGTTTTGAACGTGAAGAAACTAAATATACAAAAGATAGTTCTGAACAGGATGAACCAACTAAAGAAGATGCTCTTAGTGCGGTTTATGCAGTTCTAATGCCTGGTGAACCTATAACTGTAGAGAGTGCTGAGAAGGATTTGAATTCTATGTTCTTTACTTCTCGGCGTTACGATTTAGGTCGAGTTGGGCGATACAAATTAAATAAAAAATTCGGTTTTGATATCGATACAGATACTCATGTCCTCACAAAGGATGATGTGACTGCTACTATGGGATTCCTAATTAAAGTCTATAGTGGTGAAGCAAATGTTGATGATATTGATCACCTAGGAAATAGACGTGTTCGATCTGTAGGCGAGTTACTAGCAAACAGCTTGAAAACAGCCTTTTCCCGAATGGAGAGAATTTCCAAAGAAAGAATGTCTTTAAAAGAGGCAGAAACTCTTAAGCCTCAGGATTTGATCTCTATTAAACCAATTGTTGCTGCTATTAAAGAGTTTTTTGGGTCTTCTCAATTATCTCAGTTTATGGATCAGGTTAATCCCTTGTCTGAACTGACACACAAAAGACGTCTTAATGCGTTAGGACCTGGTGGTTTATCCAGAGATCGAGCAGGTTTTGAAGTTCGTGACGTCCACTATACCCATTATGGTCGTATGTGTCCTATTGAAACACCTGAAGGTCCAAACATCGGTTTGATTGTTTCTCTCGCAGGTTACACAAGAGTCAATGATTATGGTTTTCTTGAAACTCCTTATCGAAAGGTTGTCAATGGTAAAGCTACTAAGGAAGTCGAATACTTATCTGCTATGGATGAGGAAAAGTATTACATTGCCCAGGCTAATGCCAAAATCAATAAAGAAGGCGAGTTCTTAGAAAATCTTGTGTCAGTGCACAGGACTGGTGACTATACAACGAAACCGGCAGAAGATATTCAGTACATGGATGTAAGTCCTAAACAGATTATATCAGTATCTTCCTCATTGATTCCCTTTTTAGAGCATGATGATGCTAACCGGGCATTGATGGGATCAAATATGCAACGTCAGGCTGTTCCCTTGCTATTCCCTGAACCACCTCGAGTAGGGACAGGTATGGAAGCTAAAGCAGCCTATGATTCTGGAGTTCTTGTTAAGTCAAAGAGAGCCGGTGTTGTTGAATACGTATCTGCTACGAAATGTATAGTTAAGCCAGATGATGCAAAAGATGAATGGGATAGAGATGAGTATATTTTTCAAAAATTCCAACGAACTAACCAGGATACCTGTCTAAATCAGCGACCTGTTGTTAAGTTGGGTCAGAAAGTCGCTGCTAAACAAGTATTGGCAGATGGTCCAGCTACTTATGGTGGTGAGCTTGCTTTAGGGAGAAACTTACTTGTAGGTTTTGTTCCCTGGAATGGATATAATTATGAAGATGCCATATTAATCTCTGAAAATGTTGTAAAGAATGATGTTTTTACTTCAATTCATATAAAAGAGTATGTGACTGAAGTAAGAGAGACTAAATTAGGACCAGAGAAATTAACAAGAGATATTCCTAATACTGGTGAAAAAGCTCTTGATAACTTAGATGAAGAAGGAATTGTGAGGGTTGGGGCAAAAGTCAACTCTGGTGCAATTTTGGTGGGAAAAGTTACTCCCAAGTCTGAAACTGAGACTACGCCTGAGTTTAAACTACTTAACTCAATCTTTGGTGAAAAAGCCAAGGAAGTTAGAGATACTTCTTTAAGAGCTCCTCATGGTCTTGATGGTACTGTAATAGATATACAACGTTTAAGAAGAAGTGAAGGAGATGATTTATCTCCCGGTGTTGATGAACAGGTTAAAGTTCTTATTGCTACTAAGCGAAAGCTTAGAGAAGGGGACAAAATGGCCGGTCGGCATGGTAATAAAGGGGTTGTAGCCAGGGTTCTTCCTCAGGAAGATATGCCTTATATGGCAGATGGTACATCCTTGGATATATGTTTGAACCCTCTTGGTGTTCCTTCTCGTATGAACCTTGGTCAGATTATGGAATCAGAATTAGGTTTGGCAGGATGGGCACTGGATGAATGGTATTCAACACCCGTATTCCAGTCATCAACTAATGAAATGATTGAAAACAAGTTGGAATCAGCAGGATTTGATAAAACTTCCAAAGTTACTCTTTATGATGGAAAAACAGGTGTTTCTTTTGTTAATCCTGTAACCGTTGGTGTAATGTATGTTCTTAAGTTGCACCACTTAGTTGACGACAAAATGCATGCCAGATCTACTGGTCCTTATTCCCTGGTGACACAACAGCCCTTAGGTGGTAAGGCTCAATTTGGTGGTCAACGACTTGGAGAAATGGAAGTGTGGGCACTGGAAGCTTATGGTGCTGCAAATACCCTTCAGGAATTGTTGACAATTAAGTCAGATGATATGACTGGGCGTGCTAAGATTTATGAGGCCATTGTTAAGGGCGAAAATGCTGCAACAGTTGGTATTCCAGAATCTTTCAATGTTTTGGTACAAGAATTAAGAGGTTTGGCATTGGATGTTGCCATATATGACTCGAAAGACAGACAGATTCCTTTAACTGAAAGGGACGAGGAGCTGATAAGTCGTCAAGGAAGCCATTTCTAGGAGGCTGTATGAGAGATATTCAAGACTTTGATAGTATAATGATAAAACTAGCTTCCCCTGACCAGATAAGAGCTTGGTCATACGGGGAAGTTAAAAAGCCAGAGACCATCAATTATAGAACACTTCGGCCAGAAAAGGACGGATTATTCTGTGAGAGAATCTTTGGTACCACAAAAGAGTGGGAATGTTATTGTGGTAAGTTTAAGTCTATCCGATACAAAGGTGTTATTTGTGACCGTTGTGGTGTTGAAGTAACGCACTTTAAGGTAAGACGTGAACGAATGGGACACATCGAATTAGCATCCCCTGTATCACATATATGGTATTACCGTTCTGTTCCTTCTAGAATGGGGTTATTACTTGATCTTACAATTGCAGCTCTTCGATCGATACTGTATTACGAAAAGTATATTGTAATTGAGCCAGGTGATACTGATCTTAAAAAAATGGAATTACTCACAGAAGAGGAGTTCTGGGAAGCTAAAGAACGTTTTGGTATGTCTTTTACTGCAGGTATTGGTGCCGAAGCTGTTAGAACCCTTTTGGAAAACTTAGACCTTGATGCCTTAAGTGCAGAATTAAGAGCTAAGATGATAGAAAAAGGTGCAAAAGCTGACAAGAGACTCCTTAAACGAATAGAAATAGTTGAAAACTTTCGTGATTCTGGTAATCAACCAGAGTGGATGATATTGGATGTCATTCCCGTTATTCCACCAGATTTGCGACCTATGGTACAATTAGACGGTGGTAGATTTGCAACTTCTGACCTCAATGATCTATATAGAAGAGTAATAAACAGAAATAATCGTCTTAAAAGATTAATGGCTTTAAATGCACCTGATATCATTATCCGTAATGAAAAACGTATGCTCCAAGAAGCTGTTGATGCTCTTTTTGATAACTCAAAGAAGAAAAAAGTTGTTAAAGGTGCTTCTAATAGACCTCTTAAGTCACTATCTGACATGCTTAAAGGTAAGCAAGGACGATTTAGACAGAATTTATTAGGTAAGCGTGTAGATTATTCTGGACGTTCTGTAATTGTAGTAGGACCAGAGCTCAAGATACATCAATGTGGTTTACCTTCAAAAATGGCTTTAGAATTATACAAGCCTTTTATTATGAAGAAGCTCGTAGAGAAAGCTGTTGTTTATAATATCAAAAAAGCGAAAACTTTAGTCGAACATGAAACTGCAGAAGTATGGTCAGTCCTTGATGAAGTTGTAAAAGAACATCCTGTAATGTTAAACCGTGCACCTACATTGCATAGGCTGGGTATTCAGGCCTTTGAACCTGTCCTTGTTGAGGGTAAGGCTATCAAACTTCATCCCCTAGTTTGTCATGCTTATAATGCTGACTTTGATGGGGACCAGATGGCTGTTCACGTTCCTTTAACTCAGGGTGCACAAATTGAGTGTTGGACACTGATGTTGTCTGCAAATAACTTGTTAGACCCTGCCAATGGAAAGCCAATAGTATTCCCTTCTCAGGACATGGTTCTTGGTATCTACTATTTAACAAAAGACAAAAAGAACGGGAAAGGTGCTGGTAGATATTTTACTGGTGTCGATGAAATTCAAATGGCCATAGAAGCTGAATCTTTAGAGTATGCTTCTGTTATTAGGTATAAGTTAGGCTCAGAAGTTATTGAAACAACTCCTGGAAGAGTCATCCTAAATGAAGCAATGCCTAGTGAGATTGAGTATGTAAATTATACATTAGGTGATAAAGAACTGAAGAAGGTTATTGCCAAAGTCTATGCTCAACATGGTTCCTATGTGACTGTTGAAATGCTAGATGCTGTAAAAAATACAGGATTTAAGTATGCAACTGTTTTTGGTGCTACGATTTCCATGGGTGATATTGTTATTCCTGATGAAAAGAAAGACCTTATTGGAAGTGCAAATGCTGAAGTTGAGAGAATTCAGTATCAGTATCTACAAGGTCATATTACACAGGATGAAAGATATAACCGTGTTGTCGAAGTTTGGTCTAAGACAAATGAAGATTTAACGAATCAAATGATGGCTACTCTTGAAAAGGACAAAGACGGTTTTAATAACGTTTATATGATGGCTAATTCTGGAGCTCGTGGATCACGTAACCAGATAAGACAGCTAGCAGGAATGAGAGGTTTGATGGCTAAACCTTCAGGTGATATTATTGAACTTCCTATTCGGTCCAACTTTAAAGAAGGTCTATCTGTAATTGAATTCTTCATTTCGACCAATGGTGCACGTAAAGGTCTTGCTGATACAGCCCTTAAGACGGCGGATGCAGGTTATTTAACAAGGCGTCTTGTTGATATTGCGCAAGATGTTGTTGTTAATGAAGAAGATTGTGGGACTATTAATGGTATACAAACATCAGCTATCAAAGATGGTGAAGATATCGTTGAATCTTTAGCTGATAGAATCCAGGGCCGTTACACTCTGGAACGTGTTAAGCACCCTATAACAGACGAAGTGATTATTGATGTAAATGAACAGATCACAGATGAAATTGCTATTCAATTGGAAGAGATAGGTGTTGAATCTGTCCGTATAAGAACAGTGTTAACCTGTGAGTCCAAGCATGGTGTGTGTCAGAAGTGTTATGGTCGTAACCTAGCTTCTAATCGAACTGTTGATATTGGTGAAGCTGTAGGTATTATTGCTGCGCAATCTATTGGTCAACCAGGTACACAGTTAACTATGAGAACTTTCCATATTGGTGGTGTTGCAACAAAGGGGTCTGAAGAAAATAGAATCGCTTTGAAGTATTCTGTCTTGGTAAAGGAAATAATTGGTTCCATTGTTACTCAGGAGTCTGGTGATAGGATTTATACAAGAAAAGGTTTCGTTAATGTATCACGTATATTAAGAACTTTTGATCTAGAAGGTAAGGAAGAAGTCCTTGTAGAAGATGGTCAAAAGGTTATTCGTGGTGAAGCTTTATATAAAATAAACGGTGAAGAAGTATTAGCAGAAGATATCGGATTCGTTCATCTTCGTAAGAATCAGCTGTTAATGGTAGCCCAGGAGCAAAAGATTGAAGTACGTAATGGTTCTGTTATTCTTGTCGATGTAAATGATATATTAGAGCCTGGTGAGTCCATTGCAACTTTTGACCCATTCTCAGAACCAATCATTGCCGAGGTTTCTGGTATTACACGATATGAAGATATTATATTGGGTACTACCTTAAGAACAGAAGTAAATGAAGATACAGGACGTTCAGAGAAACGGATAACAGATTATACTTTAGAGTCTTTACAACCTCGAATTTTAATTGAAGATGCAGAGGGTAATGTTTTAACTTCCTACTATTTGCCTGGAGGCGCTTTTGTTCGGGTAGAAGACGGTGTCGAGATTAAGGCTGGTAAGGTTCTAGCTCGAATGTTAAAAGAATCAGTAAAAACTCAGGATATTACTGGTGGTCTTCCTCGTGTTGGTGAGCTATTTGAAGCACGTAAGCCAAAGAATCAAGCTGTTTTAGCACGTATAAGTGGTATCGTCAGATTTGAAGGAATTGTGAAGGCAAAGCGAGTTGTCATGGTAGAAGATCCTTATGGCAATAAGTTGAAACACCTTGTACCTATGGGTAAACATTTACTTGTTCGTGATGGAGACCCTGTTGAAGCTGGTGAGCCTTTATGTGATGGTAATACAGATCCCCACGATATTTTAGAGATATTAGGTGAAAATGCCCTACAAAAGTATTTAGTAAATGAAGTACAGGAAGTTTATCGACTTCAGGGTGTACAGATTAACGATAAACACATCGGTGTCATAATACGTCAGATGATGCGAAAAGTTGAGATCATCGAAGTTGGTGATACAAACTTTATCTATGGACAGCAAGTTGATAAATATCAGTTTAATTTCCAGAATGATAAGGTTAAGAAGAATGGTGGACAACCTGCTATGGCAAAACCATTACTTCTGGGAATAACTAGAGCTTCTCTGAATATTGATAGTTGGATATCAGCAGCTTCCTTTCAGGAAACTACAAGAGTTCTAACTAATGCTGCCATCGCAGGAGATATGGATGCTCTACGTGGGTTGAAAGAAAATGTTGTTATCGGACATCTGATTCCTGCTGGTACTGGTATGAAAAAATATCGTAAGATCAAACTGTTTGATGACCAAAGAGAAGATCTTGATGCTCACGTACAAGAGATTCTTCGAGCTAAGGCAGAAGCCGTTGCTAACGAAGAAGGTGAATATGATGATCATGATGACGTTGATGTGGAAGCATTACCTGAATCTGTAGAATAAAATAGTATCAAGCCCCGTCAAAAGGGGCTTGAATTTGTTTTTGTGCTATGTTAATTTTTATTTCGTTTGAATTTAATGATAATTAGGCCCTTAGGGAATCGCCTCGAGGTATTGAGGTATAACATGCTGGGTTCTCTACTGTGTCAGTAAATATAGGAGTGAGCAGATAATGCCAACTATTAACCAATTAGTTCGCCAAGGTAGAAAGCGAACTATTAAAAAGACAATGTCACGTGCACTTGATGCCTGTCCTCAGAAAAGAGGTGTATGTACACGTGTTATGACAGTAACTCCTAAGAAGCCTAACTCTGCTCTTCGAAAAGTAGCTCGTGTAAGGTTGACTAATGGAATCGAAGTTACTGCTTACATCCCAGGTATTGGGCACAATTTACAAGAACACTCAGTAGTAATTATTCGTGGTGGAAGAGTTAAAGATCTTCCTGGTGTGAGATATCACATCGTTCGTGGAGCAAAAGATACTTTTGGTGTTCAGGATCGAAAGCAAGGTCGATCTAAATATGGTGCTAAGAGACCTAAGGCGTAAGGAGATTTAGATGTCACGAAGAAGAGTTGCTGCTAAACGTCCAGTAAGCCCAGATCCTCAATTCGGATCTACGGTCCTTACAAAATTCGTAAGAAGAATGATGGTTGATGGTAAAAAATCAACAGCTGCAAAAATCGTATATAGTACAATTGATAGAATTGGCGCTAAGGCTGATACTCAAGGTATTGAGGTCTTTAATAAGGCTATTGAGAATGTTAAGCCTATGGTAGAAGTTAAGTCACGAAGAGTTGGCGGTTCTACTTATCAAGTTCCGGTAGAAGTAAGAGAAAGCAGAAGAGAAGCTTTGGCTATGAGATGGATTATTGCGGCTGCCAGAAGCAGAAGTGGTAAATCTATGGCTGAGAAGTTATCTGCTGAGCTTTTAGACGCTTTTAATTCTACTGGTGCAGCATTCAAGAAGAAAGAAGATACTCATAGAATGGCGGAAGCTAACAAAGCATTTAGTCATTATAGATGGTAATTTTTACAAATTATTTATAAGGGTATTGCTTAATTAGGAGGGAGTGTGATATATTCCCTCCGATCATCCCAGTCAAGCCTGAACTATTAGGCCGCTGAATTAGGGATTAGTGTTCTTTGTGTGAGTCGAATTATATAAGTATTTATTTTTTGACTAAAACTTGTCTCTTTAAATCCATTTACTTGGGTTTTATCCGCACATAAGAATCACTTAAAATTGGTAGGTAGGCATGGTGAGGTGTCCTGTATGGAAATAGCCATCACTCATGACCTAATAATATTGAGAAATCATATTTTAAATTAAGCCAAGGAGGAAGTGATGGCTAAGGAAAAATTCGCAAGAACGAAGCCACACATCAACGTAGGAACTATTGGTCACGTTGACCATGGTAAGACAACTCTTACTGCTGCCATTTCTGCATACTGTTCAGTTGCACAGGGTGGTAAAAAAGTTAACTACGATGATATCGACAATGCGCCAGAAGAGCGACAACGTGGTATCACCATTAATACTCGACATATTGAGTATGAAACAGAAACTAGACACTATGCTCACGTAGACTGCCCAGGACACGCGGACTATGTTAAGAACATGATTACTGGTGCTGCTCAGATGGATGGTGCTATTCTTTTAGTAGCAGCTGACTCTGGACCAGAACCACAAACAAGAGAGCACATCTTACTTGCAAATCAGGTTGGTGTACCTTCAATACTTGTTTTCTTAAACAAGATGGACTTAGCTGATCCTGAATTGGTTGAGCTTGTTGAAATGGAATTAAGAGATCTTCTTTCAAGCTACGGTTTTGATGGAGATAATATTCCAATGATCAAAGGTTCTGCTTTCCAAGCAATGGAAAATATTACTGATGCAGAAAAGACTGCACCTATCAAAGAACTTTTAGACACAATGGATACTTACTTTCCCATTCCTGAAAGAGCTGTAGATAAGCCTTTCTTGATGCCTATTGAAGACGTTTTCTCAATTCAAGGTCGAGGTACTGTTGTAACTGGACGTATTGAAGGCGGAATCGTTAAGGTTGGTGAAGAAGTAGAAATCGTTGGTATTAAAGATACTAAGAAGACTACTTGTACTGGTGTTGAAATGTTCAACAAACTTCTTGATGAAGGTCAAGCCGGTGATAACATTGGTGCGCTTCTTCGAGGTGTTGACAAGAAAGAAGTTGAAAGAGGACAGGTTCTTGCAAAACCAGGAACAATTACTCCTCATACTAAGTTCAAGGCAACAATTTATTGTTTGACCAAAGATGAAGGTGGACGACATAATCCATTCTTCTCTGGTTATAGACCTCAGTTCTACTTCAGAACAACAGATATTACTGGTACAGTAACTCTTCCTGAAGATAAACAAATGGTTATGCCTGGTGACAACACTGAGCTTACAGTAGAACTTATTCACCCAGTTGCGATGGATAAGGGTCTTCGATTTGCTATCCGAGAAGGTGGACGAACAGTCGCCTCTGGACAGGTAATCGAGATAATCGAGTAAGTATTGATAACAATGGGGCCTCGCTCCTAGGCGAGGCTTTTTTTTGGGAGTTATGATGAGTAGCGAAAGAATTCGAGTCAGACTCAGAGGTTTTGACGTAGAGTTAATCGATCAAAGTGCTAGAAGTATTGTTCAAACAGTACAGAAGGCAGGTACTAAGGTTAGTGGACCTATTCCATTGCCTACTAAGATTAACAAGTATACCGTACTGCGGTCTCCTCACGTTAACAAGAAGAGTAGGGAGCAGTTTGAGATGCGAACGCATAAAAGGCTCATCGACATTCTTGAACCGACCTCTGCGGTAATGGATGCATTGATGCAGTTAGAGTTACCTGCTGGTGTTGATGTAGAGATCAAGCAGTAGTTGGTTATTAGACTAAGAATTGGGGTATAAGATGATAGGGCTGATCGGCAAGAAAGTAGGAATGACTCAGGTGTTCGATGAGCAGGGCGTCCTAACGCCAGTAACAGTTATTAAGGTTGAACCTAATACAGTTATCGAAGAGCGGAACACCGAAAAGCACGGCTATAATTCTATAGTTCTTGGTACTGTTGATAAAAAAGAAAGCCGAATTACTAAGCCGTTCGCAGGACAATTTACTGAAGGTGTTAAACCTAAGAAATGTCTTGTAGAAATGAAGGATTTTGAAAAGGAATGCAAAGTGGGTGACATTTTTGGTGTCGAACTACTTGAAGACTTATCTTTTGTAGACATAACAGGTCAAAGTAAAGGTAAGGGTTTCCAGGGTGTTATGAAGAGACACGGATTTAGTGGTGGTAGAGCCACTCACGGTTCGAAGTTTCACAGAGCCAACGGTTCAACCGGTATGGCTGCAACCCCTTCAAAAACCATCAAAGGTCTGAAAATGGCCGGTAGAATGGGTGGTGACAAAAAGACAGTACAGAATTTGAGAGTCGTTGCTGTTGATACAGAAAGCCAGGTTCTCCTTGTAAAGGGAGCTGTTCCTGGAAATAAAGACGGATTTGTAGTCGTTAAAAAGGCTAAGAAGAAATAGAGGAATATTATGGACAAAGCAGTCTATTCAGTAGATGGAAAAGAACTCCGTAAGATTCAGTTAGATGACACTGTGTTCGCACGGGAAGTCTCTGAAGGTTCCATCTATCATGCAATTCGAAACGAACTAGCTAACCTTCGTGTTGGTACTGCTTCTACCAAAAACCGTAGTGAGGTTAATGGTAGTGGTGCAAAACCATGGAGACAAAAGGGTACTGGTCGTGCTCGAGCCGGACATAAAAGATCCCCTCTTTGGAGAGGTGGTGGTGTTGTGTTTGGACCTAAGCCACGGGATTATAGCTATAGCTTACCAAAAAAAGTCAAAAGATTGGCGTTGAAGTCAATATTGAGTTTAAAGGCAGCTGGTGAGGATTTTAAAGTAATAGAAGATTTTACTATTGAAAGTGGTAAAACAAAGGATCTTGTAAAGATTCTGACTAATTTAGCTCCTCAGGAAAAAGCTATTGTTATCCTTAAAGAGGATGACGCCATGATTAGAAGAGCTGGTAGAAACCTTCCTTGGGTGAAGTTCTTGTCATATAACAGATTGAGAGCACATGATTTGTTTTATTCAAAGAATGTAATTGTGCAAGAAGGTGCAGCCTTAAATCTCAATGAATTCTACGGTGAAGGTAAATAGGGGGGCGACATGAGAGCTGAACAAGTTATTATTGCACCGGTATTAACCGAAAAAACCAATTCATTGAGAGAAGGTGAAGCTAAGAAATATGTTTTCAAAGTAGATCCTAGGGCTAACAAGGTTGATGTTATCTCCGCTATCAGTGAAGTATTTAAAGTTACTGTAAAGTGCTGCAACATTATTAATGTAAAGGCAAAAGCAAAATCAGTAGCTTCAAAATCTGGTCATAGAAGAGGCACAGGTGCCGGAAAGTCTTGGAAAAAGGCTATCGTCACTATTAAAGCCGGTGACAAGATTGATATCTTTGAAGGCGCCTAGGAGCGAAGGGGTTATAGATGGGAATTAAATCATACAAACCAAATACACCTGGCCTTCGTTTCAAGACATCTCTTACTTTTGATGATATCACTAGACGTGGTTCTGAGAAGTCATTGACTTCTGGTAAGGGAAAGAACGCTGGAAGAGGCGCTGGTGGAAGAATCAGTGTACGTCGCCGAGGCGGTGGACACAAAAAGAAATATAGAGCAATTGACTTTAGAAGAAACAAGTTTTCTGTTCCTGGTAAAGTCGCTCATATTGAATACGATCCAAATAGAAGTGCAAATATTGCATTAATCCATTATCTTGATGGTGAAAAAAGATACATTATAGCTCCAAAAGGCTTAAATGTTGGTAGCACGATCCAAGCTGGTCCTGATGCACCTATTGAAATTGGAAACTCACTTCCTTTGGAGAATATTCCTGTTGGACGTGTTATTCACAATATTGAACTTCAACTTGGTAAGGGTGGACAGTTAGTTCGTTCTGCTGGAACTAGTGCTATGATAGCTGCTAAAGACGGTGACTATGTTACTGTTAAGTTGCCTTCTGGTGAAATGAGAATGGTTTTCAAAAAATGTTCCGCAACAATAGGTTCAATTGGAAATGAAGACCATATGAATGTTTCACTTGGTAAAGCAGGTAGAAGCCGATGGTTAGGTAAACGTCCTAAAGTTCGAGGGGTTGTAATGAACCCAGTTGATCACCCACATGGTGGTGGTGAAGGTAAAACTTCTGGTGGTCGACATCCGGTTACACCTTGGGGTATCTCAACCAAGGGTAAGAAGACAAGAAAGAAATTTAAACCTTCTAACAAGTTTATTGTTTCAAGAAGGAAATAGGAGTAGCGTGTGTCTAGATCTGTAAAGAAAGGTCCTTTTATCGCTAAGAGTCTCTACAAAAAAGTTGTAGAAATGACAAAGGCCGGCTCCAAAAAAATGATCAAGACATATTCCAGGACTTCAACAATCATCCCTGAAATGGTTGGTTTAACCATTTCTGTGTATAACGGAAAAACTTGGGTTCCTGTTTATGTTACTGAAAACCTCGTTGGTCACAAGTTAGGAGAATTTGCTCCAACTAGATTCTTCAGAGGGCACGCTGGTTCGGATAAAAAAGGCAAGAGATAGGTTAGGGTATGGAAGCTAATAAGGGATACAGAGCAGTTGCAAAGAGATTGCCAATGTCAGCATTTAAGGTAAGACCCATTGCTGATAATGTACGCACTAAGCCATATACAGAAGCTATCGCTTTGCTGGAAAGCATGCCAAACAAAAGTGCAAAGCTTTTAAGGAAGGTTATCCAGTCAGCGGCAGCCAACGCATTATATACAAATAAGCAACTTGATGAAGAGATGCTTATTGTAAAAGAGCTTATGGTTGATGAAGGGCCAAGTCAAAAAAGAATTTGGCCACGATCAAGAGGACGGGCAGACAGGCTTATTAAAAGAAGCTGTCATATCTCTGTTGTAGTAGAAGAAATTTCAAAGGCGGGAGAGTAAGATGGGTCAGAAAGTACATCCTTATGGTCTTAGATTAGGTATTAACAAAACCTGGAAATCCCGTTGGTATGTTTCTCCTCGTGAGTATGCAGATACTCTTCATGAAGATTTAAATCTTCGTAAAGCGTTGATGAACACTTCTGAGGCTCGAAGCGCAGAAATTGGTAATGTAGAAATTGTACGACAACCTCAAAGGGTAACTATTGTTGTACACACTGCAAGACCAGGTGTTATTATTGGAGCAAAAGGTGCTAATATTGAAAAAATTAGTACTAAGCTTCAGAAGTTAACTGATAAAAAAGTTCAACTTAAGATAAAAGAAATTAAGAAGCCTGAAGCTGATGCTCAAGTAATTGCATTAAATGTGGCAAGACAACTTAAGTCTAAAGGTTCTTTTAGAAGAGCTCTTAAGATGGCCACACAAAACGCAGTACGAGGTGGAGTTCAAGGTATCAAGATCAAAGTTTCTGGACGCTTAGGCGGAGCGGAAATGGCTCGAGAAATGGAAATGAAAGAAGGCCGAGTCCCTCTTCATACTTTTAGAGCTGATATTGATTATGGATTTGCTGAAGCTGATACAACATTTGGTAAGATCGGTTGTAAGGTATGGGTCTTTAAGGGAGAAATCCTATCTAAAGATACTAAAGAAGATGCCGGTCTATTGGTTAAGAAAACCAAAGAACGGTCTGCAAGGAGCTAGAGATGTTAAGTCCTAAAAAGATAAAATATCGAAAGCAACAACGTGGAGTCTTAGACGGTAACGCACAGAGAGGAAACAAAGTATCCTTTGGTGAGTTCGGTTTGATGAGTTTAGAGAACAAATGGATCACTAACCGTCAAATAGAGGCAGCCCGTATTGCTATGACAAGGCATATCAAAAGGGGTGGTAAGGTTTGGATTCGAATCTTCCCTGATGTTCCTTATACAAAGAAACCTGCTGAAACCCGAATGGGAAAAGGTAAGGGAAATCCAGAGAAGTGGGTTGCTGTAGTTAAACCAGGTACTATGATGTTTGAAATGTCAGGTGTTCCTGAGGAACTTGCAGCAGAAGCGATGAAATTGGCGAGTGCTAAGCTCCCCATTAAGACTAAATTCGTAACACGAAGAGAGTTGGGATAAGATTATGAAAAATTCTTACAAAGAATTAACCTTAGATGAAGCCAAAGCAAAGTATGAAGAAATAAATAAAAAATACTTTGACCTTCGTATGAACATGGTAGTAGGACACGTTGAGAATCCTTTAGAGAAAAGATCTCTACGTAGGAATCTAGCGCGATTGAATACCATAATTCGAGAATACGAACTTGGTCTTCGTAAGGCATAGGAGAAGACAGTGGCTATAAAAATTGAAAAAAAGCAATTTGTTGGTCAGGTTGTAAGTGATAAGATGGAGAAAACCATTACAGTTACGGTTACAACCAAAGCTCTTCATCCTCTTTACAAGAAATACGTGACTCGTAGCAAAAAATATAAGACTCATGATGAAAATAATGAGGCTCATATTGGTGATACTGTACGAATCATTGAGTCTCGTCCAATGAGTAAAGATAAGCGATGGCGACTTGTAGAAGTTGTTGAGCGAGCTAAGTAGTCGGGTAAAGGAGTTTAGATATGGTACAAATGCAAACCTACCTGAACGTCGCCGACAACAGTGGTGCAAAACGGGTACAGGTAATTAAAGTTCTTGGCGGTTCTCATAGAACATTTGCTTCAATAGGCGATATCGTCGTTGTTGCCGTAAAGGACGCCTTACCTAATGCACCTATTAAGAAAGGGGATGTTCAAAAAGCCGTAGTTGTACGGACGAGCAAAGAAATCAGAAGGCCTGACGGAACATATATACGTTTTGATGATAACGCTTGTGTTATTATTGATGCGCATAACGCACCACGTGGTAAGCGTATTTTTGGGCCGGTCGCCAGAGAGCTACGAGAAGTTGGATTCATGAAGATTGTATCCTTAGCTCCCGAGGTTCTCTAGGAGGAAGGAAAGATGGCTGTTAAGACCAAATTGAAAAAGAACGATATGGTTAAGGTTCTTTCCGGTAAAGACAAAGGTAAAACTGGAAAGATCTTAAAGATCGACAGAGAAAAAGAACGTGTTGTTGTCGAAGGCATTAATGTAGTCAAGAAGACAGTTAAGCCTAAATCTGCCCAAGAAAAGGGTGGTATAATCGAGATAGAAGCGGCGCTTCATATATCCAATGTTGCTTTAATGACTAAAAAGGGTGAACCCACTCGAATTGGTTTTAAAACAGAAAAGGGTAAGAAGGTTCGTTTTAGTAAGAAGACGGGGGATGTACTGTAATGGCAAGTGTTCCACGATTGAAAATGAAATATCAGGATTCAGTTGCTGGTGAGTTGAAAGAACAATTCAGCTACAAGTCTGTTATGCAGATTCCTCGAGTCGAGAAAGTTGTAGTTAGTGCTGGTGTTGGTGAAGCGATTCAGAATAAGAAGCTATTAGATTCAATTACTTCTGAAATCTCACTAATAACTGGTCAAAAGGCTATGAAAACTAAAGCTCGAAAATCTGTAGCGGCGTTTAAAGTAAGACAAGGTCAGGAAATTGGTGCAAAAGTAACTCTACGAGGTACTATCATGTGGGAATTCCTTGATCGTCTAATTAATGTAGCTCTACCTCGAGTTAAAGACTTTCGTGGTGTAAATAATAAAGCGTTTGATGGTCATGGAAATTACTCCTTGGGTATCACAGAACAAATTATTTTCCCAGAAATCGATTATGACAAGATTGAGAAGGTAAGCGGCTTAAATGTTGCTGTAATCACAACTGCTAAGACAGATCAAGAAGCTAAGGAATTATTAGCTAAACTTGGTATGCCTTTTAAGAAATAGGAGACGAAAATGGCAAAAACTTCCATGATCGTAAAGGCTTTACGAAAGCCTAAATACTCCACTCGAAAGGTCAATAGATGCCGCGTTTGTGGACGACCTCGAGGTTATATGAGAAAGTTTCAGATGTGCAGGATCTGTTTCAGAAAGCTTGCGAGCGAGGGGCTGATTCCTGGCGTAACAAAATCAAGCTGGTAGGAGTACGAAGATGGCAGTATCAGATCCAGTAGCGGATATGCTGACAAAAATTCGGAATGCGGTTTCTGCAACTCATGAGAAGGTTGATATTACTCCTTCCAAGATTAAGATGGAAATCGTAAAGATTCTGAAAAATGAAGGTTATGTAAAGAACTTCAAAAAAATCACTTCAGAAGACAAAGATGTTATTCGAGTGTTTTTGAAGTATGATGTAAAAGAAAATCCAGTGATCCACGGAATTGAAAGATTATCAACTCCAGGAAGACGGGTTTACTCAGGTTATAAAAAAATGCCTAGAGTATTAAACGGATTTGGAACTCTAATTATTTCCACATCGGAAGGGGTTACAACCGGTAAGAAAGCTGCAGAGAAGAAGATGGGCGGTGAGCTTATCTGTTCTGTATGGTAAGAGGGGACTAGAATGTCACGAATTGGTAAAAAACCTATTGAGCTACCTCAGGGTGTAAAGGTTACCTTCGGGGACAACCTTTTTACTGTAGAAGGTCCCAAAGGAAAGCTTTCCCAGGATTACAAACCACATGTTACTTTCGCTCAAGAAGGTAACGTTGTAACTGTAAATCGAGTTGATGATAGTAAACCTTCTCGAAGTTATCATGGTTTGTATAGAAACCTTTTGGCAAACATGGTCGAAGGTGTATCTAAAGGTTTTACTAAGAATTTAGTAATAAACGGAGTTGGATACAGAGCAGAGACTAAAGGTAATATTGTAACATTTAACCTTGGGTACTCTACTCAAATTGAATATGTTGTTCCTGAAGGTGTTGAGGTCAAGATCGACAGTAATACGAAAGTTGCTGTTCTCGGAATTGATAAACAGAAGGTTGGACAAGTTGCTGCTGAAATCAGAGGACTTAGACCACCAGAACCTTACAAAGGTAAGGGTATCAAGTACGAAGAAGAACACATTCGTAGAAAAGTCGGTAAGTCCGGTGTTAAGTAGGTAGAGTAGTATGAAGAAACTTGTTGAGAAAAATAAGCGAAGAGCGAAGCGAAAGCTTCGAATCAGAGGCAGACTCTCTGGAACTGCTGACAGACCAAGACTTAGTGTATTTAAGAGTAATAAACACATTAGTGCTCAGGTTATAAATGATATTGATGGTGTAACCATTGTATCTGCGTCCTCCTATGAAAAAGATGCAAAAATTGCTCATAACGTAGAAGGGGCGACAGCTTTAGGAGAGTTAATCGGAAAAAGACTCTTAGAGAAAAAAATATCTAATGTAGTCTTTGATCGAAATGGTTTTTTGTACCACGGTTTAGTTAAAGCCGTAGCCGATGGTGCTCGAAAAGCTGGGATCGAATTCTAGGAGGTTTTAGAGTGGATCAGAACAAAGATAATGAATTTGTTGAAAAATTGATTCGCCTAAACCGTGTAGCTAAGGTTGTGAAAGGTGGACGTAGGTTCAGCTTTTCAGCCTTAATGGTTGTAGGTGATGGTAACGGTAGAGTTGGTTATGGATTTGGTAAAGCTAATGACGTAACTGAAGCTATTCGAAAATCAGTAGATAAGGCAAAGTCAAGTATGATTAATGTTCCTATCTATAAGAATACAATTCCTCATATTGTTAATGGGGAGTTTAAGAGTGCTAACGTGCTTCTTAAACCTGCGGCACCTGGTACAGGAATTATCGCTGGTGGTGCCGTTCGTGCTGTTATGGAAGCTGCTGGTATCAATGATATCCTCAGTAAATCCCTTGGTTCTGGTAACAATATGAATATTATTAAGGCAACTTTTGATGGTCTTAGTAGTCTTCTTTTAGCTAGAAATGTTGCTTCCAATCGAGGAAGAAGCATTAAGGACATGTGGGGGTAACCAATGGCTAAAGCGAAAGTAAAGAAGGTACGAGTAAGATTGGTTCGTTCGATAATTGGTCGTATTAAAACTCAAAAGAGAACTGTAAAAGCTCTCGGATTGGGTAAGATTGGATCTGTTGTTGAAAAAGAAGTTAATCCTGCAATACAGGGTATGATAAATTCTATTTCTCACCTTGTAGAAGTCGAGGAGATCGTATAATATGGCACAATTCGAGATTCGAGCACCTAAGGGTGCTACGAAAAAGAAAAAAATCGTAGGTCGAGGTCGGGCAACAGGTGTTGGTAAGACTTCCGGTCGAGGTAGTAATGGCCAGAATGCAAGATCAGGTGGTAAAGTACGACCTGGTTTTGAGGGTGGTCAGATGCCTTTATATAGACGACTTGCTCGGAGAGGTTTCTCAAATGCGAGATTCAAGAAAGAGTATGTTGTTATAAATCTCATAGATCTGCAAAACAGATTTAAGAGTGGAGATAAAGTTAATCTTGATACACTTAAGAAGGTTGGACTAATTAAAAATAGTGTGACTGATGTTAAGTTGTTGGGTAACGGCGAAATCAAGAAAAAGCTAACTGTTGAATTGGATAGAATTTCAACTTCAGCAAAAGAAGCTATTCTTGCCGCAGGCGGAACTGTCTCCGAAAAAACAGAAAAGGAATAATGGATAGGTAAATGGCAAACAATCCTCTAGTCGACATCTTTAAGATTAAAGACCTCAGATCCAGAGTACTCTTTACACTTGGGGTCTTGATTGTTTTTAGAATTGGGGGGACACTTCCCATTCCCGGGATTAATCCCACAGCTCTGAAGAACTATTTTGATACGCACCAAGGGTCAGGGTTAGGAATTGCAGATTATATGGATTTCTTTGCTGGTGGAGCGTTTAAGAATTTTTCGATATTTATGCTGGGGATAATGCCATATATATCAACGTCTATTATTATGCAGCTTATGATGCTTGCTTTCCCCTCCTTGAGAAAAATCTCTGAAGAGGATGGGGGACGCAAGAAAGTCCAAAGATATACGCGGTACGGTACAATTGTAGTAGCTTTGATACAATCTTATGCCGCTGCCGTGTATGCTAATAGCATTCCTGATATATTAACAATAGGTAGAACGGAATACACAATAATAGCAATGTTGACAGTAACAACTGGAACAGTGTTCTTGATGTGGTTAGGGGAACAGATTAACCAACGCGGGATAGGTAATGGAATATCATTATTAATTTTCGCAGGTATAGTTGCTCGAATGCCAAATGGAATTTATGTTCTTATCAGAGCAATTCGAGAAAATCGTTTGAACCTTGTTTTTGTTCTACTAGTTTTTGTTATGTTTATCGGTGTTATAGCACTGGTAATATATGAGCAGCAGGGACAGAGAAAGATTCCTGTGAATTATGCTAAAAGGATAGTTGGTAGAAAGATGTATGGGGGACAAAACACCTATATACCTTTCAAAATAAATCCTTCTGGTGTAATTCCTGTTATTTTTGCTTCATCTGTAATGACATTTCCATTACAGATCGCTAATAACTTAGGAGTCCAGTATAAATGGTTAAGGACTGTTTACACTTGGTTACAACCTGGTGGAATTACGTATATGGTCATTTATACATTATTGATTATCTTTTTCGCTTATTTTTATACTCAGGTTAGTTTGAATCCATTAGAGATTGCTAAGCAAATTCGTGAGAATGGTGGAACAATACCAGGTATTAGAAGTGAAAAGATAGAGGAATACCTGACAAGAATCCTTAACAGGATAATTCTTCCTGGATCATTGTTTTTGGCTTTTATAGCAATTGTACCTTCTATCGTGCAAAGTGTATTTGGGTTTCCAACTCAAGTAGCCTATTTAATGGGTGGTACTTCGTTGTTGATTATGGTTGGCGTAGACCTAGATACAATGAGTCAAATAGAGGGACATTTACGAATGCATCATCATGATGGTTTGACAAAAAAAGGTAAGTTGAGATCCAGGAATCTCTAAGGGAGAAATAGTATGAAGGTACGTGTTAGTGTAAAGCCGATTTGTGATAAGTGTAAAATTATTCGTCGACGTGGAGTTGTTAGAATAATTTGCGAAAATCCAAAGCACAAACAAAGACAGAAGTAAGGGGGCATTCTAGATGGCTCGTATTGCTGGTATTGATTTACCAAACAAACCGCTGGAAATTGCGTTAACCTATATTTATGGTATAGGACGGACTTCAGCAAAGAAAATTTGTGAAGCAACAAAATTGGATCCTATGTCAAGAACAAAGGATCTTACTAATGATCAAGTCAATGATTTACGAAAGATCATTGAAAATGATTATACTGTAGAAGGTCGTCTTCGATCTGAAGTAGCACTAAATATTAAGAGATTAATGGATATTGGTTGCTATAGAGGACTACGACACAGAAGAGGATTACCATTACGAGGGCAGAGAACTAAAACTAATGCCAGAACTCGTAAGGGTAAAAAGAAAACTGTTGCTAACAAAAAGAAATAAGATGGAGGTTTTTTCCATTGGCTAAGGTTAAGAAGAAAAAAGACAAAAAGACGGTTGTTGAAGGACAAGTTTTTATTCAAGCTACCTTCAATAATACAATTGTTACCGTCGCTGATATGAAAGGAAATGCAATTTCCTGGGCAAGTGCTGGATCTTTAGGATTCAAGGGAGCTAAGAAGTCTACTCCTTATGCCGCACAGACTACAGCCGAAGCTGCAGCTACAAGAGCGAAAGATTTCGGTCTTAGAGACGTTCATGTTTATGTGAAAGGACCAGGTGTAGGACGAGAGTCTGCTATCCGATCATTAGGTGCTTTAGGTCTTAGAGTGAAAAGCATCAGGGATATAACACCTATTCCACATAATGGTTGTCGACCTCGTAAGAGTCGAAGAGTATAAAAGTAAGGCAGAGGAGTATAAATGGCGCGTAAAAACCTTTTAAAAGGATTCAAACGACCTAAAGGACTAACTTTCGAACATGGTGAGTTGAATTCCAATTATGGTAAGTTCATAGCTTATCCTTTCGAAAGGGGATACGGTACAACAATAGGGAATTCTTTAAGAAGAATTCTACTGTCTTCCATACAAGGGTATGCTGTTTCTGCAATTCATGTGACTAGTTACGATTCTGAAGGTACACCACATGTTATTTCATCTGAATTCGAAGCTATACCTGATGTTGTAGAGGATACACCTCAAATAATTTCAAACTTGAAGCATTTGCAGATTGCTCTTGGTGAAGATGAAGAGCAAAAGACAATTGTGATTGAAAAAAAAGGTGCTGGAGCTATTTTAGGTTCAGACTTAGAGAAAGATGGTGTTACTGTTGTATCTAAAGATTTAGTTATTGCAACACTTATGGAAGATGCTCATGTACAAATGGAGATTCAAGTTGATTTAGGACGTGGATATGTTCCTTCTGAATTGAACGAAAAGTACATAGATATTATTGGTACGATCCCGATGGACGCCATTTTCTCTCCTGTTAAACGGGTAAAATATCAAGTTGAGGATACTCGAGTTGGACAACGTGCTGACTACGATAAGTTAACTTTAGAGATCTTTACTGATGGAACTATTGCTCCTGAAGATGCTTTGGCTGAAGCAGCCAAAATTGCTAAGGAGCATTTTACAATCTTTATTAATTTTGATGAAGATGAAATCATGGGTGATGAAGAAGTTGATGAGGAACAGGAAGCTCTTGATGCCTTGTTAAGTACACCTGTTGAGGAATTGGAACTTACAGTTAGATCAAGTAATTGTCTTAAGAATGCTAAGATTGAAACTATTGGTGATCTGATCAAGAAAACTGAAGATGAGATCGCCAAAACAAGAAACTTCGGTAAAAAGTCTCTTGAAGAGATTAAAATGAAGTTAAAAGAAAGAGGTTTAAGTCTTGGTATAACTGACGAGAGCGTCCTCAAAAACTCATTGAAACTCGGAAAAAAGGAATAGATCAATGAATCACAGGAAAGGTTTTAACCGTCTTGGGAGAAAGGCAAGCCACAGGAAGGCATTAAAGCGAAATATGGTCATGTCTCTTTTTAAGAATGAAAGAATAAAGACTACTCAGGCGAAAGCTAAAGAAGTTAGACGTGACGCTGAAAAAATGATCACTAGAGCAAAAGTTGATAGTGTTCATAATAGAAGAATTGTAGCAAAAAGAATAACTGATAAAGCAATTCTTGCAAAATTATTTACAGATATTGCTCCTAGGTTTACAGAAAGACCAGGGGGTTATACTAGAATCCTTAAACTAGGACAACGTCAGGGAGATGCTGCAGAAGTGGTAATTCTTGAGCTTGTTGAACGAAAAGTTAAGGAAGAAGCATAAAGAGCTGCCTACGGGCAGCTTTTTTTTTGCTTATTTAGATTTTTTACCGATAATTATAATAATTATTGAGTAGGTGATAACTTGTCTTCAAGTCTTAAGATTTCAATATCTTTATTTAGTTCTATAATAATACTCTCTTTCGCAGCTCTATTTTTTAATGAGAGTATTTTCAACTATGTAGAATCACAATTCTATAATCAGAAGGTTATAAATGACTACAATAAAAGATTAGATCAGTTTGAAGTCATACTTGATCAGTATTTTTCAGAAAAGTCCAAATCTTTTCAGGAATATCTAAAAGACGATTGGGTTGTTAATACTTTTGATACTCAACAAAAAAGATTAGATATAAATAGATCTTTTACTTTAAGTCAATCATTCAAAGATCTAGTTGATGGTGTTTCTTATATAAGAATTATAGATAAAGATGGGGAATCTATACATTTTTCAACAGTCAATTCTGACTTACTTCGTGAAACAGCTTATGACCGCATATATAAAAAGTGGGAAGCTATCGAACCTAGTCTATCCAGTAAGGATGTGATGTCTGATCCAGAAGAAAGCTATCACATCAGCACTGATGAAAATAAGCAATTAATATTGTTCTGTTATCCAATAATCGATAGTTTGGATATTTATAAAGGTACTGCCGTATTGGGTGTCTCTATACGCGATCTACAAACATATATAGTTCAAAGTAATAGTGCTATAGGATCAATTTACCTCAAGTTGACAAATAATAATAAATTTATTCTGGGACTTACCAGGAAATATGATCATAAATTGGAAGAAACACTAAATACAGTGATGAATACCTCTACTGAAATAACCCCAATTGGTATTACTGATGAAGGTAATGAATTTTTAGCTGTATCAAGAAAAAATAGCATATATATATTTAATAGTGATAAGTTGTTATTACCTGAAATTGACAAAATCATATTAGTTCTATCCTCTTTTTTAGTATTAATAGTCTTATTTTTCTGGTTATTGAGTCTAATCCCAACCCCATTGAGTAAAGCTAGAAAACAGATAAAGATGTTTCAAATTAACGCTATTAAAGATTTTATTAATTCAAGAGAAGGTGACCCATTAGTTTGGAAGAAAAAATTTGCAAGAAAAGAAGTAGTTATAAAAAAGAATTTAAATAAAAGTCTTGGACATATAAAAAGAAAAGATAGAGAAGAGATAAATGAACTAATTGATAGTAGTATTACAGAGATTGTTGACGTATTAACACATAAATATAGTCAAGACTCAAACCTGGATTTAGTAAAGATTGAAGAACTACTAAAAAGCCTACTAAATCAAAATAATAAGAACAATGGAATTGTGTCCCCGGTTAATGCACAAACTGAAGAACTAGATGAAGTCGAAGAACTAGATGAAGTCGAAGAACTAGATGAAGTCGAAGAGTTAGATGAAGTCGAAGAGTTAGATGAAGTCAAAGAGTTAGATGAAGTCGAAGAGTTAGATGAAGTTGAAGAGTTAGATGAAGT